>JAVBYA010000449.1 GCA_030824295.1 Bacteroidota bacterium | reverse complement strand
CCTGCTGGCGGGAGGTCGCACGGGTATGCATCCCCCAATTGGTGCACTGGATGCTGAGGATGTTCAGATTGGTCTCGTTGTCGTCCACTACCAGCAGGCGTTTCCCTGCCAGTTCCGGCACTTTCCCGCGGATGTACTTCTTTGGCTGTGCATCGCCGGCGGTGGTGGTCGGGACGCGGATGATGAAGAAGAACACGGAGCCCTTCCCTTCCACACTCTCCACCCAGACGGTGCCGCCGAGCATCTCCACCAGACGGCGGGTGATGGCAAGTCCCAGACCGGTACCGCCGAACTTCCGCGTGGTGGAGGCATCCACCTGCATGAATGGCTGGAAGAGTTTCTCCGCCTGTTCCTTCGAAATGCCGATGCCGGTATCCTTCACCGAGAACTGCAGCGTGGTGACGTCGTTCTCGCGCTGCAGCTCCTTCACCGTCACGAACACTTCCCCTTTTTCGGTGAACTTCACCGCGTTGTTCGTCAGATTGAGCAGGATCTGACGGAGGCGGATCGGATCGCCGATGACGTACTGCGGCGCGGCAGGATCGATGAGATAAACAAGGTCGATCCGTTTCTCCACTGCGCGGCGCGCCACCAGATCGAACGTCTCTTCGATGAGCGCCTGGATCTCGACGGGACGTCGCTCCATGTCCAGCTTACCGGACTCGATCTTGGAGAAGTCGAGGATGTCGTTGATCAGCGTGAGCAATGTCTCGCCGCTCGTGCGGATGATCTCGGTGTACTCGCGCTGTTCGTCCGTGAGCGTCGTCTGCATCAGCAGGTCGGTCATGCCGATCACGCCGTTCATCGGCGTGCGGATCTCGTGGCTCATGGTGGCAAGGAAGAGGGACTTGGCGAGCGTGGCGGACTCGGCCGCCTCTTTCGCCTGTTTCAATTCCTCTTCGAAGCGTTTGCGGGAGGTGATGTCGCGGTATGCGCTGAGGAACATCACTGTCTCTTTCACATGGACGATGCGCGTGGAGACCAGGAGCGTCCGCACCGCACCGCTCTTTGTCCGGATGGTCGTCTCCACATCCTGGATGTATCCTTTCGAGACCACTTCGCCCAGGCGGTCCAATCCTTTCTGCTGTTCCGCCGGATCAGGATAGAGCAGCCGGGTGAACTCGCCGGTGTTCGCCTCTTCCTTCGTATATCCGGTGAGGTCCTCCATCTTCGCATTGAAGATCTCGAATGTGCCGTTCTGGTCGCTCAGCGTGATCCCCTCGTCCACCGTGGAGATGACCGTATCCAGCTGCTGCTGGCGCCGCTGGATCTCCTCTTCCACCAGTTTCTGCGCGGTGATGTTGCGGGCAATGGCGAGGAATCCGACGACCGTGCTCTTCTCGAACAGCAGCTCCACACTCTGACCGAGGATGATATGTTCGCCGTTGCTCTTCACGGCGGGGAACTCATGGTAGCTGGACTTGGTCTTCGAGATCATCTGACGGTAGTACGTCCGGGCCACGCGCTGCTGTTCGTCCGGCTTGACGAACATCGTGAAGTGCATCCCCTGCACATCCGGCATCGTGTACCCGAAGATGGTGAGACCGACAGGATTCACATACGTGAACCGCCCGTGCTCGTCCGTGCGGTAGATGATGTCCGACGCATTCTCGATGATCTGCCGGAACCGCTCCTCGCTCTCCGCCAGCTGCTGCTGCGCGCGCTTCTGTTCGGAGATGTCCACGAAGGCGGACATGGCGTACTGCAGCTCCCCGTCACTATTATAGATAGGTGCGCCGGTGACGAACAGCGGTGCAATAGCATCCGGCTTCCATATCTCCACATCCGAAACAGCGCTTCGTTCGCCGGAGAGCGCCCGCACGATCGGCAGCTGTTCCGCCGGATACGGTGTATCGGTCCCCTGGATGTACGCGCGGTACACTTCCGGCAGCGATTCCGCCGTTGCATCCGGAACGATCCCCGCACCGAGGATCTTCTTCGCCTCTTCGTTGGCATAGTACGGCTTGCCGTCCGCCGTCATGATGAAGATTCCGGCCGGAACGGTCTCCAGGAAGCTGATGAACCGCTTCTCGCTGTCCCGCACCTCCTTCTCCGCCTTCGTCCGGTGTCGCACTTCGCGCGTCAAAAAGAGGAAGACGATCACCATCAGCAGCATGCTGACGAATCCGCCGAAACTGATCAGCAGCAGCGTCCGGTTGGTCTGATTGGCGGTGTTCAGTTTCTGTTCGGACAGGTACTTGAGTTCGAGCGATTCCATGACCGCGGCAAGACTGTCGATGCGGCGGAGCAGATGCTGGCTGGTCTTCACCGGATACCGGCGGTCGGCATTCTCCAGGTCCGTCATCGCCACCGCGTCGATCTTCTCCTCGTTGAACTCGGAACGCACTTCGACCACCCGCTGCAGCGCGTTGAAGGTCCTCATCTGTTCGGGATGGGCGGCAATGAGGGAGCGGACGTTATCCAGATGGACCCGGACGGAATCCATTTTGGATCGGTAGGAATCGAGTGCCGTGGTATCGAAGGTCAGGTAATAGGTGCGGAGCTCTGTTTGTCCCGCCGCCACATCCGCCACCACCGTATGCAGTTCGCGGATCACATCGTATGCCTGCGTGACCGTACCGTAATCCTCGGAGAGCTGGACTACAGTACGGAAGGCGAACGTGCCGGCAACGAGCAGCGTGATGAGCGCAGCGATGAAGGCGGCGATCAAGCGGCGGGAGAAGGCTTTCTTCCGTGCAGGGAGCTGCGGAGGTGATATGGAGGAGACCGGTGCCATCCGTTATTTCATCGGTATGCGGACGTTGAAGCGTTCGGCGTTCTTGCGCGCCCGTTCATATCCTGCATCCGCATGACGGATGATCCCCATGCCGGGATCGTACGTGAGCACACGTTCCAGACGCGCATCCGCCTCTGCCGTGCCGTCGCAGACGATCACCATGCCGTTGTGAATGGAATTGCCGATGCCGACACCGCCGCCGTGATGCACACTCACCCAGCTGGCACCGCCGGTGGCATTCAGCATCGCTCCGAGGATCGGCCAGTCGGCGATGGCGTCGCTTCCGTCCTTCATCTTTTCCGTCTCCCTGTTCGGCGATGCAACGCTGCCGCAGTCCAGATGGTCGCGCCCGATGACGATCGGCGCTTTCACTTCGCCGCGGCGGACAAGGTCGTTGAAGATCTTTCCCATCTTCGCCCGTTCTCCGTACCCGAGCCAGCAGATACGTGCGGGGAGTCCCTGGAACGCCACCTGCTTCTGTGCTTTCTCGATCCAATTCCTCAGCAGCGTGTTCTCGGGGAATGTTTCCAGGATGGCGCGGTCCGTGCGGTAGATATCCTCCGGGTCGCCGGAGAGCGCCACCCAGCGGAACGGTCCTTTGCCGTCACAGAACAACGGACGGATATATTCGGGGACGAATCCCGGGATGTCGAACGCATTCTTCACGCCGCCCACCTGCGCTTCGCCGCGGATGTTGTTGCCGTAATCGAAGACGATCTTCCCTTTCTTCTTCAGCGCGAGGAGTCCTTTCACATGCGCAACGATGGAGGCGCGCGAAAGCTCCACATACTTCTTCGGATTCTTCTTCCGCAGGTCGAGCGCTTTTTCGTAGCTCATGCCGGCGGGAACGTATCCGTTCAGCGGGTCGTGCGCGGAGGTCTGGTCGGTGACGATATCGGGCAGGAATTTCCCGCGTGCGATCTTCGGGACGATCTCCGCCGCATTGCCGAGGAGTCCGACCGACAGCGGCTGTTTCTTCTTCTTTGCATCGGCGATCATTGCCATTGCTTCGTCGTAGCTTTCGGTCATGACATCCAGATACTTCGTTGCGAGGCGCTTCTCAATGCGGCTGCGGTCCACGTCGATGGCGAGACAGGCAGCGCCGTTCATCGTGGCAGCGAGCGGCTGAGCGCCGCCCATACCGCCGAGTCCGGCGGTGAGCAGGAACTTCCCGGCGAGCGTTCCTTTGAAGTGCTGACGCGCCGCTTCGGCGAACGTTTCATACGTTCCCTGCAGGATCCCCTGCGAGCCGATGTAGATCCAGCTGCCGGCGGTCATTTGTCCGTACATGGTCAGACCGAGCGCTTCCAGCCGGCGGAACTCGTCCCACGTGGCCCATTTGGGGACGAGCATGGAGTTGCTGATAAGCACGCGCGGGGCGTTGGTGTGGGTGCGGAAGATGCCGACCGGTTTGCCGGACTGCACGAGGAGCGTCTCGTCATTTTCGAGTCCCTGCAGGCAAGAGACGATGGAATCAAAGCTCTTCCAGTTACGGGCCGCTTTCCCGGTGCCGCCGTAGACGATCAGTTCCTGCGGGCGTTCGGCGACCTCCGGATCGAGGTTGTTCATCAGCATCCGGAGGGCCGCTTCCTGGACCCATCCTTTGGCCGACAATGTGGTTCCGCGGGGTGCGCGGATGGTGCGAGAAGGAGGCATTACAGACTCTCAATATTCATATACCCAGAATATACGCAAAAATGGGGGAATTGGAATCGGTTACCCGCTCAATATTAAAGGTGGACGTGGGGACGGTGGAAAGCGTAGAAATGAAGGAATGACAATAATAATTGGATGATGAAGAAGCAGTCGGAGAATTGTAGTGGCAGTTTCCGATCATCGGAAGAGATGTGAACCAATAAATAATAGCGGGGGGGGTGAAATCTCGATGGGCACTACCGTGTACTGAATGAGACAAGCAAAGCAGCGTATTAAAAGATCAAAAAAACACAAATATTTTGCACTCATTCCAACATCTGTAAAAAAAAACTGATTTTCTTTACAGATACTTTATATCATGTAAAGAGTTTTGGTTTTTCTTTACATGTCAAGGTCATTTATCCAACAGATTCTACAGATATGGATTTTTCGCCGACATTATCCAAATGAAAGGCATGGATCAATAAATCCAGCAACGGTTTGTTCAAGTAATAATTTGTCCTGCCAATTTTAATCAACTTCAGGAACCCATGATCCACCAGTTGTTGTAAATACGTTGTCGCCGTTGGTCTGCTTACATTCAGCTCCTTTTGTACAAATTCGATCTTCGTGTAGGGGTGCCGAAAAAGGTTATTCAGCAGATCTTGTGAATAGATCTTGGGAAGCTTCGACCGGATCTCATGTTTATAATTTTGCATTAACCCTTTGATACCCTGGATCAGTTGCAACGTTTCCAACGAGGTCTCTTCCACTCCGCGCAGCATGAACAAGATCCATTCTTCCCATGCACCAGTGTCCCGCACCTTTTGGAGAAGCCGGTAATACTCAGCTTTATTCTTAATGATGTACCGGCTGAGATAGAGAATGGGAAGCTCCAAGAGCTCTTTCACTACCAAATATAGAATATTGATGATTCGTCCGGTTCTGCCATTGCCGTCCGTGAACGGGTGAATACTCTCGAATTGATGATGGATGATCGCCATTTTGATCAAAGGATCAATATCGCTCAGCGAATCGTTATTGATGAATTGTTCAAGATTTGCCAAACCATTATGTATCACCTCCGGATCCTGCGGAGGTGAATAGACAATGTGTCCCGTTTGCTCATTCTTCAGAACAGTTCCAGGCACAGCGCGAACACCGGCCTTGGTATTTTTTATCTCCCGGTAGATCGCAATGATCATATTGTTGGTCAACAACCTCTTCTCGCGAGTCAGATCGAAACCCTTTTTCAGAGCAGCGGAATAACTTTGTACTTCCTTTGCCGCCGGTGTTGCCAATTGTGTGACAAATAGCTCGGCTTTGTATAGTTCATCGTGCGTCGTGATGATATTCTCTACGGCGGAACTGTCCTTTGCCTCCTGCAGCGACAATGTGTTGATCAGAATCGTGTCGTTGGGAATCGACCGAGCAACCCCCTTCAACTCCGCGAGTCTGCGATGCGCCGCGTTCGCCTGTTTGAGGACGGCTTTGGTCTCTACTTCGATCTTCAATGGTAACGTCGGTATTTTATACATAGCCATCGTCTTTATTGATGAAGCCGAATAACATCATATCGTTGGTTCATGGTCCCGGAGAACGACGTCCCGCGGGGCGCGCGGATGGTGCGAGATGCAGACATTCCCTAACTCCATATATTATGGCTTAATATATGACAAAAATGCTGAACCTGCTCGGAGCAAATTCATGGAGTCGCTAACGATGACAGTCACCTGAAGCGGGAAACCTTGCGAAGGTTGAAATGAATTGCTCGATCAACCTTCGCAAGGTTGATCACCAATGACGGTCAACGAACTTGGCGTTTTTATAGGGGTGACGGTCATCCGAAAACTGTAGCCGGGATGGTTCATCCCGGCGAACTTACATATAGCGAAGACTGCAAGGCGTTGCTTAATGAGCGTACTTATTGTCTTCAAACAAATATATCCAGGGACTCATGTCAGTAAAAAGACATTGGTACAAATACATAATCCCTTGGATAAAGCTTTTCAGCAGTCAGATGATAAATTGAAGCAACTTTGCTTGCGTCTATACTCATATTTGGGTAGAATAAACGCAATAATGCGTAATTTCTGGAGTTATGGCTCATTTTAAATGACGACACGACCAATGCAAATTGACGAAGAATTAAGACATAGAATTGGACTTGCACTAAATGAAGCGACCCTACTTGGAGTTGAGTTTGACAAGGAGAATACTATGGTTGCTTGCTCATTTGCGTTGGTTGCTATGGACAAGAACGGAAATGTTCCCGTAGACAATCGACTTTTATTCATTTTTAAACCAGTTGGACGATTTGTTGCGTCTTTACGCAATGGACATTGGGACGACAAAAGCGCTGAAATTGAAAAATTTGAACCAAAAAAAATTTTAGAAATTATCCAAAGCTTTAGAGGACTTTCGATTTATGGTTGGGACTTTATTAATTGTGGTGACAAAGATTTTGACTCTTGGAAAGACCGCTTAAGTTTTGACTACACAACAGGCGATAATATTGGACTAACGAACACAATAGACCTTTTTCAGGAAGATGACAACAGACATATTGACCTTAGAATTTGGTTTGACGACTTTGAAATTTTGACACCAAAGTATGAACCAGTCGACTTGGAAGAGTTCTTAGAAAATGGTAAACGTGGTTGGGATGCAGTTTACGCAAACAACGACAAAATGGGTAATTTTGGGATTATTCCAGCGACAACAGAAAATGAACAAAAATTAAAGACTGCAATAAAAAATTTGACAGGAGAACAGCAACCAAATAATTGGTGGACAAAACTAAAAGACAAATTTAAAAGCTGACGATGGAAAGAAAAACGAGCCACAACAGGCGTTTGGCGGGTGACGTGGTTCATTGAATATTCTACCTCGCATCCGCTTTTGTGGTGTATTGACATTTTTGTGCTCCGAAATCCACCTCTGCGCCAAGTGCCAAAACGTTACCGGCAATCAAAGAAAATATTAGCAATATGCACATGAGCAAGAGAGCCCTTCTCATTCTTACGCTCATATTTTCTAACTTTGTTCTCGCTCAAAACAATTTCTACATTGTAACATTGAACCACGCAGCGATCTCTTTGAAAGATCTGGATCGTTCCGCTGATTTTTACAAGAATGTCATCCACCTTAAATAAATAAAAATCAGAGCAGAAGAAGTGTGGCAGTATATCACGGCGGTTTTACAACAGGCAGGGTGTTTTCGTTGAAGCGGGTAAGACTCTGCGATCAAGGAGCGTCATGACAATATCTAAAATAGTTCTGAACATCACACTTTGTGCGTTGCTCTCTTCAGCATTCGCCTCCGGCCAAGACAATCCCCTCCCCGACTTCACCCTCCCTTCCGCAACGGATAGCACGCAGTTCACGCTGAGTCAGGAACGCGGCTCGTATATAGCGCTCCACTTCCTGCTCAAGACGGAGTGTCCGTACTGCATCCGGCATGCGCGGGAGTATATCAAAAAGGCGCCGACCCTGTTCGGCGTGCAGCAGATATTCATCAAACCGGATACGGAGGAGGAGATCCGCGCATGGGCGGTGACACTCTCGCCGGACGATCCGTTCCCCTTCCCCGTCTATCAGGACAAGGATGCAGCGCTGGCGGAACGGCTCGGCATCCCCGGCGGGTACCATTTCCACGGACAGGTCGTCCATTATCCGGCCCTCATCCTGCTCGATACCAAAGGGCGCGAAGTGTTCCGCTATGTCGGCACCAGCAATGCGGACCGGCTCCCGTTCGAGAAGTTCGCGGAGAAAGTTCGCGAGCTGCAGCGGGAGCACTCGGAAGCGCTGGACCATATCAAATCCTATGAGAATGTCCGCACCGGTCCGCTCCCCGACTCGATCGTGCGCCGCATGGATTCCCTCATTATAGCCAAGACGGGAGAACGGTTCTTTCAGCGCTATTTCGAACTGGATACCGCTGCATCCGGCGTTCGGGCCGGCAACTCTGTCTATCGTTTACTCAACGAAGGAGACTGGTACCGTATCAATCGTCATTTCACTGTTGCGTATTCCTTCCGCTTCCCGGACGCTCCCTGGCGGCGCATCGAGTTCTCTTGGCCGCTGGATTCCGCCGGATCCGTCGTGAACTCCAATGTCCTCGGGTGGATCCCCGTCTGCCGTTCAGACTCTTCGGTGTGCACGTTCACCATCGACTCCGTCGCATCGATCGAGATGGCCCGGCGCGCCGGCCTTCCTGCCGGTCTCACGACGTTTGCAACTTTTGTTGTGCCCATGACAAACGGCTCGATCCAACGCCCTAAGCAATTCGCCTGGAGCGTCACATCGGTCCTGGCGAACAGCGAACAGCCATACTACTACAAAGCGGCGATCTACTATGTCGATCCGTATTCTGGGATGGTGTTAGACAAGGTCGAAAGAAGTATTGTTGAGTAGTATACATTCCCACCTCCACATCACACGTTCTTTGCGGAAAACCGTGCTAAGGTTGCAACGCAGGACTTGGTCAACCTTTGCAAGGTTGTATTATTAATTACGCTCGCCTTTTGCCCCACCCCATAAAACAACAAAGCCATCAGAGAACTTACACTCTCCGATGGCTCTGTCCTTTCGGTAACGGTCACTTTAATCCACGATGTTCAGCACCCCTTTGCCGGTGATGGAGAAGTAGTTGCCGTCATACATCGCCTCGGCGCCGACCGGCGGGTAGACGAAAGACCCTTTCGTCACCGCACGGACCAGGTAATAGAAGGTCTTCTTGTTCTCTCCCCGGCGGAAGCTCGTATAGAAATTGATCCGGTCATCGCGGATGTCGATGTACTCCGGCGCCGAAGGATTGCGGATGACGCTGTACTCCGCATTCTCCTCAAGCCGCGGGTTCTCGATCTCGAACCCGGCCGGCAGCAGGTCGCTCACCGCCACATAGTCCAGAGCGTCATCGCTGCACTGCACGGTCACCTTCACGATCACCAGGGAGTTCTGCTTCACCGATGCGGTGTTCACACCGTTCCCCGAGCGGTCGTAGAATTCCCGGCGCACCGTCAGGTTCCGGTCCTCCTGTTTCACTCCCTCCTTCTTGATCCCTTCCGTCACCAGCGAGTAATAGAGACGGCCTTCCCCTTTCAGCGCCATGGAGACCTTCCCTTCGTCCCCGCTCACATCGTACCGCTTGTTCCCGCCGTCATACGGAATGTTCTTCCCGTTCGCGGTGATGGTCCCGCGGAGCGATGCAGCCTTGGTCTGCCGGGCGATCTTTCCCAGTCCGAGCAGCACGAACGCATTCTCCTGCGTGCTGTTCCAACGGGAGCTTTCGAATGTGCGTGAGAGATAGTCGATGTACCGCACGATCTGCGGATCGTTCGGGTCCGTTTCGATCAGTACATTCAGAGAGATGGCCGCAGAGCGGACCGGCGAATCGAACCAGCCGCCGGACATCCTCCTCGGTTCCTCCACAACGAACGATGCCGGCATCAGCTCGTTGTATGCGCGCTTGTCCCCGGCAAGCATGTACGCCCCCGCCAGCAGCGCTTTGGTGTCCGCCGTGTGGAGCGACGGTGCGGTACGATAGAATGCCATCGTGCCGATATCCGGCTGACCGGCCAGCGCCAGAACATACAGCGCGTAGAGGGACGATTTGTCCGCGATCCGCTTGATCACGGTGCGGTTGTTCTCATAGAAGTACTGGTCGACGGTATTCTTCTGCCGCGCGATCTCCTGCAGCACCTTCAGCGCCGGGTTCAGCACACCGTCCGACACCACATAGCCCCCCTTCTTCGCCTCCAAAAGGAAATGCGTCGCATAGACCATCGCCCATTCGTTCACATCGGCGTCCCCCGGCCAGTAACTGAACGCTCCGCTGGGCTGCTGCATGGAAGCGATCTTGGAGATCGCTTCATTCACGAAATACGTGGGACTGCCGCTGTTCAGCACCGTCGGGTCGAGCACGGAGGCGATGTCCCGCAGGTAGATCTGCGGGAATGCTTTGGACGTGGTCTGTTCCAGACAGCCGTGCGGATATCCGATGAGATATTTCAACTGCTTGGCGAAGTTGGCCACCGGGTACGGACTCACCACAAGGTACTGCTTCCGGTTGTAGGGATAGAACTCGCCGGAGGGGACGAGCGAACGGTTCTCGCCTCCGTCCAGCCATCCGATGGTGCTCTCCGTGATGAACGGCGAGGTCGGGCGGACAGCGATCTCGGTCTCGCTTTGCAGCGGCGTGCCGAACGCATTCGTCCGGACGAACACTTTGGCCGTTCCCGTTCCGTCGGTCGCTTTCAGCTGCACATTCACGAACCGCTCCTGGTTCGGTCCGACCTCCAGCGTCACGCTTTTCTGCGTCGCGGTGAGAGGTCCTTCGGTGCCGATGTCGAAGGTGAGCGTGACCGGCTTCTCCGTTGTATTGAACGCGGTGACCGGCATCGTCACTTCATCGTTCGGCGCCAGGAACCGCGGCAGTGCCGGCGTGATCACCACCGGATCGGCGACCTTCATCGGCTTATGCGATGAACCGAACCGGTCTTCGGTGTACGCAACCGCCATCAGCCGGAGCTCTCCGTTGAAGTCCGGAATGTCCAGCATCACTTTTGCCGTGCCGCTGCCGTCCGTGGTGAGTATGCCGGACCAGAGAGAGGTCGGTTTGAAGCGGTTGGCTGCGAGAGGATTCACCCTGGCCGCGAGTGCATCATCGCTGCCGCCGGTGCTGCTGGTCCGCTGCATCGGTTCGGGGATCAGGTCCCGGAAGAAATCGAACGTCTCTGTTTCGAGCGCTTTCCGTGCATAGAAGTACCCGTACGGATCGGGTGTTGCATGGTTCTTGATCTGCAGGATCCCTTCGTCCACAGCAGCCAGCGTAACGTACGCTTTCCCGCCGCCGTTCACCTTTACCGTCACTTCCTGCTTCCGCCGCGGCTGGATCTTCTCCGGCGCGGTGATCTCCACCGTCAGCCGGTCGGAGGTCCGTTCCACCATCAGCGGTGCGAACCCGTGTCCCGCCATCAGCGGCAGGTTCTGTTCCTTCACTTTCCGGAAGAGTACGGCGCTCACGTACACATTCGGCAGGTACTCCTCTTCGATCGGGATGCGGAGCGATGCGGCGTTGTTCTTCACGGCGATATATTCGGAGGTATGGACGCCGTTCCGTTCCACCGTGACCAGCATCGTGCCGTCGAACGGCGTCTGGAAGAGCGCATTCGCCGTCTCACCCGGATGATACTTCTTCTTGTCGAACACGATCTCCACCCGCGCCTCCGGGTCCTGTTCGAAGGATGTCACATCCGTCGTTCCCCAGCTGTACGAATAGAAGGAGAAGGCGTTGTATCCTTTCTCCCCCTTCTTCGAGATGCGCACTTCGTAATCACCCGAGCGGGGGACGATGTACGTGAAATCGGTCGGTGTTGCCTTCAGCGTTACGTCGAACGACTGCACCGGTATCTCCCGCTGTTCGGAGACGTACCGCAGCTGTCCTCCGGAACCGTTCGTGCGGAGCACGGAGTGCCACTCCTTCCGCACGATACTGACCGTGGCGGCGAAGCCGTCGATGGGACGGTCGTTCATATCCACAGCAACGGCGCGGGCGATCTGCGGCACATTCGGACTCACATAATACGCCCCTTTGTTCTGCACGCCGATCAGATACGGTTTGGGATAGACGGTGGTCGTCACCGAACGGTACACCGGCCTTCCCGATTCGTCGAACACGGCGATCCTTCCCCGCGCCTTGATGAGCGCTCCGGCACTGAGCTCTTCCGGAATGGTGAGCGTTGCTTCCGCTTTACCGTTCGCATCGGTCTCGCCGGTGATGACGACCGCTTCGGATGAGGTGACCGCTGCTCCGTCATCATTGAACCGCAGTTCCGGGAATGCGGAAGAATAATACGGCGCCGGCGAGAAGGTCCCTTCCATTTCATAGTTCCGTCCCGCTGCCGGCGGTCCGAAGAAGTTCAGCGCTTCGGCATTGAATGTGATCGATTCACCCGGTCGCGCCTTCTCTTTGGATGCCGAGAGGAAG
>JAVBYA010000065.1 GCA_030824295.1 Bacteroidota bacterium | reverse complement strand
CGTGCGCGGACTCCAATGGTCGAACCCGGATGCGGAGGACTGCATCTTCTTCCTCTATGATATCCGGAATTTCGGCGTCCTCAATCATGATAAGACACTCTTCGGCGTGAATACCGGTGCGTCCATGGGGGGGATCATCTCCGGCGGCGGTTCGGATTTCGCCGATGATGCGGCAGGATTCTATCGGGAGAAGAGCCTTGCGGTCAGTTACGATGTGGACAATATCGGTATCGGAGGATACTCACCCGTACCGTGGCTCGGATTTGCATTCCTGGAGAGTCCGGGGAATCCGTACGACGGTATCGATAATGACGGCGACGCGAACGATCCGTCGAAGCCCGGTGGCGGTTCCGGAAGGATCATCACTATTGCGGATTTTGCAAAATCCTACGCGGTCGGGAATCAGATCGTCCTGATCAATTACAACAGTCCGTTGTATGACCGGACGGTGACAACTATGCCCGCGACAGGGATACGCTTCACGAAAAAAGGAACGGAATATTTCATGCCGCCGAGTACTCCGCTGATCGAGCTTGAACGGAACGGCGTGGATGACAATCTGAATGGACTCATCGATGAGAGCGACGGTACGATCGATCAGGATTCCGTGAAACAGTATCTCTATATCCGTTCTCCGAGGAACGATCAGGATTATCTCTCGAAGGATTATATCGCCGGCACCGGGAGTTCGAACTATCTGATCGATGAACGCCGCGACGACAAGCTGGACAATGACGGTGATTGGGACATGCAGTTCGATGATGTCGGTCTGGACGGGAAACCGGGGACCGGCGACCAGGGCGAAGGGGACGGAGTTCCGACGGCCGGTATCGGTGAACTTCCCGGCGAACCGAACATCGATATCGTGGATGTGGACGAATCGGATCAGATCGGATTGACGAGTTTCAAATTCTACCGCTACGGAACGCTGACCTACAGCAACGACGATCAGATGTGGGATTTCTCCCGTCCCGGTTACTTCGATACAAAGACGACCGAGACGGCGGATTATGATTACGTCTTCTCATCGGGATTCTTCCCGCTGCGTCCGAACCAAAAGGAATTCTTCTCACTGGCACTGTTATACGGCTGGGATGAGACCGATATTCTCCGGAACAAGGAGACCGTTCAGAAGATCTATAACTCGAACTATAATTTTGCCATCGCTCCGTCCAAACCGAAACTGCGCGCGGTCGCAGAGGACAAGAAAGTGACGCTCTACTGGGATGACGGTGCAGAGCAGAGTTTCGACCGCTTCCTGAAGGTCTATGATTTCGAAGGATATAAAGTATACAAAGCGACCTATCATACATTCGAAGATGCCGGTGCCATCACGGACGGACTCGGGTACGACCGGTTCAAACAGCCCATCGCCATCTTCGACAAGATCGACAGTGTGTTCGGATTCTTCCCGAAGGATTTCGGAACGGGGGTGCTGTTCAACCTCGGCAAGGAATCAGGTCTGGTGCACAGCTATGTCGACACGGACGTGATCAATGGAATGCGATACTATTATGCGGTCACGGCGTACGATCGGGGTGATGTGGCAAAGAACATCGGACCGACAGAGACGACCATCTTCGTGAATGTCGACCAGTCCGGGAATATCCAGTTCGGCGAGAACGTCCTTGCCGTGACACCGCAGGCGCCGTCGCTCGGATACCGCGGTGCCGGATTTGCGATCGCACCGAAACTGCAGGGGAGCGGATTCACAACTGGAAAGGTCGGCGTCAACATCATCAATCCCGATTCGGTGAAGGACGGCGATGAATACGAGATCCAGTTCCTTGACCAATCCATGGACAAGAAGGATAACAACAATAACAATCTCATCGACAGGGCGGACAAGTCCGAACTTCTGCCGAACGTGACGTCGGGATATGTGCTGAAGAATATCACGCGGAACACGGTCATTGATACGACATGGATCTATACCTGGAAGGCCGAGAATAACATCCTCAAACTGGTGCAGAACCTGTATGATGATAAGGACGGTGATCCCAATTCGTTCACGAAGGTCCAGAATGGATTCGAGATCTACGTCAAGAATCCCATCCCTGCCGTGTACAACGATGAGACGATCGGCATCTCCAAAGGGGTCAAATGGAGCGGTTCGATCGATCCGCTGAAATCATATCAGCTTCAGTTCGACAAGTTCGCTCTTTCCGGATTCAAGCCCGGGACGGTCTATCCGCGGCAATATCGCGTGGTCTTCGACTCCGTCATTGTCGATACATCGGACCAGATCAAACTGCCGCTCGCATCGGGAACGGGGACCATCCCGGTTCCGAGGATCCCGGTGAACTTCAAAGTGTACGACATGCAGAGCGGCGATCCGATCCGCTTCGGATTCATTGAAAGCAATCTCGTGCAGCCGGTCGTACGGCCGAAGGGTTTCTTCTCGGCGAAGGACAGGATCATCTTCTATGAGAAACTGATCAACGATTCCGTTCTGATCACGTACAGCGTGCTGAACAATGAGAACGAGGATACGACCTACTTCTCGAGGAACAAACGCTACGTCGGCAAAGGGGATACCTTGTTCCTCTATACCGATAACCAATTCAATTCGACCAGCCGATATCGGTTCACGGTGCGCGGCCAGAGCATCGACAATGCAGCGGCGAAACAGACCATGGGCAATATCAAAGTGGTACCCAATCCGTACATCATCTCTGCCATCTGGGAACCACGGAATCCCTACACCTCCGGCCGAGGGGACCGGGTGGTACAGTTCATCAATCTTCCGCAGCAATGTACCATCAGGATCTATACGGTGGATGGAACATTGGTGCGGACCCTCGAGCATAATTCCACCATGAACAATGGTGCCGAGGTGTGGAATCTGCTCACGAAGGAGAATATGGATGTCTCCTACGGTGTCTATGTCTATCATATCGATGCACCGGGATTGGGGCAGCATATCGGGAAGATCTTCGTCATCAAATAGCACAGAGTACCATCCGCACCATAGCGATACCGGGGATTTCGTTGGGAATGTTGCTCAACGAAATCTCATTTTAAACCGTTCCCTCCATTAGGCCGGAGGGTGCGGTGCGGGGAAGGGGATTCTCTCCGAAAAATGCGATACATTCTATGATACGATAGGAAACCGTGAGGCTCCGTTCGACAATGTTCCCGATGTTCACTCTCATCTCTGCGATCATGGTATTCGGCGCCGTTCCATCGCCGCCGAATGATACTGCTGTTGTCGCCGCCTTCGCAGGGCATCGCATCACCCTGCTGGAGTTCCAGCTTGCCTATCTCGATGCCATGAAGGATCCCTCCGTGTTCGATTCGCCGACACGCCGTTCTGAGTTCCTGAATGAGATGATCGCCGCACGGCTGCTCTCCTCCGAAGCGGTCAAGAAGGGCGCAGAGAAGGATGAGGTGCTGTTGATGAGAGTGGATGCGTACCGGAAGAAGGTCCTCCGGGACCGTCACTTCGCAACGGTGATCAAACCCGGAGTGCGAACGGAAGAACAGGATGTTGAGGAAGCATATCGATTCACCCAGGAACAGCGAAGAGTGAGCCATCTCTTCTTCACACGGAAGAGCGCGGCGGATTCCGCCTATGACCGGCTGCTGCGCGGTGCGTCGTTCGACACCATCGCTTCGGTCATCTTTGCGGACAGTCTGCTGGCATCCTCCGGCGGTGACCTGGGGTGGGTGGAATGGGATCAGATGGACTACGATCTTGGCATGGCAGCATTCCGGATGCTGCCGGATGTCTTCTCCGCACCGATCCGTTCACAGTACGGATATCATATCGTGAAGGTCACCGATTTCAAGAAGCATCCCATGATCACACGTCAGCAATATGCCGAACGCGAACGGAAGACCAGATACCTGCTGGAGAATAAGATAGGTGACAAGCATGCGTTGGACCATATCACCCGTATGCTCGCCAACGCATCGATCCGTTTGAACCCGGACGTGATGCAATTCGTCGATGAACGGCTCTCCCGCCAATTCACCCGCACTCCGCGATCGTCGGATCAGATGTCCGAACTGCAGCTTCGTGAATCAGAAGTGAAACTTGTGGAAACGACCCTCTGGGATGCACGCAAGGAGGTGATGGCGGTGGTCAACGGAGAACCGATGACCGTTGCCGACCTCATCGGTCTAGTGAAATACATACCGTATTCCGTCACCTATTCCGGCTTCCGGAAGACGTTCGACTATGCGGTCCGTGATCTTCTGATCACGAAGGAAGCAGAGCGACTCGGTCTCGGGGGTGATCAGCTCGTCGGAATCCGTACGAATCTGTACAGAGAGTTCCTGCTGCAGAACACCTTCCGGAGCACCCTCGTGCGTGATGTTGCCGTGTCACAAAAAGAGATCCGAACCTATTTCGAACGGAATAAGAGTTCATATCCGAATATGAGTTTCGAACAAGCATCACCCTTCATCACCGCTATCGTCCTGAATGAGAAGAGACAACAGGCGGTCCCTTCGTTCATCTCCGCGATTCTTGCAGGCCGCCGGGTCATCCGGCGAATGGAGATCATCAACGCCTATTACGACGCGGTCTCGCACAAAGAGATCCGCTCAGCATCCGCTGATTCACTCTGAATGATCAAGTAGGACCTATGAGATATTTATACCTTCTGCTCTTTCTTGCACCGGCAATGCTCCGCGCACAAGTGACCGGTGCGACCCTGAATTTCAATGACGGCACCATCACCGGCTGGGTGTCGGACCATCCCCGCACGTTCCAGTTATCGGCAGACACCGGCGCGATGAAGATCGGTTATACCAGGACCCCTTCCAGCGATATGTGGGACAACTTCAACTATACGCCGTCACAAAAGATCGATATCTCTTCCACAAAGCTGATCACCGTCCGTGTCCGCTCGACCGTCGGAACGTCCCTCTCGTTCAAATCGGTGTTCGAATCGGGGGAGCAATACCTCACGAAAAGCATCCTCGGCGACAACGAATGGCACACGATCACGTTCCTGTATTCCAATGCCGCAAGCAGTGTGGTCACCAAGTTGTATGTATATCTTGACGGCGGTTCTTCGGTCACACGGTCCGGTACTGTCTATTTTGATGATATCCGGTTCGGTGATTCCGCCTCCATCGCATCGGATAATTCCTCCCTCGTCCGCGCGATCAGCTTGGTGAACAAACTGCTCCTGAATGCAACAGAAGGGGGGCAGGAAGGTCAATTCCCCGCCGGGTCGAAAACCGTACTTCAGAATGCCGTCGGTACGGCGCAATCATTCCTGACATCGACCGATCAAAAGAAGATCGATATTGCCGTGTGGAACCTGTTCGATGCCGCTTCGACATTCGAGAAGAACGTGAACGCACTTTCCGTGAACCTGGTCGATAGCAAGAGCACGAAAGAGACCCGCTATCTCTATGTGAATATGACCGCACAGGCACCGACATCGCTCCTGTTCGGGATGCATGATGTGTCGGGGTACGGTGTCGGCTGGAGCGGTGATGATGACCGGAGCGATATCAAAAGTGTTGTCGGGGAATATCCGTCCTTCTATTCGGAGGATATCACCGCGGTCGATCAGAACAATGCTGTGGACCGCTTCACCTACCGGATCACCTCCGCCTATAACCGCGGCGGTGTGGTCACATTCGTGTGGCATATGCTCGACCCGATGGGACGGGGGTTCTATCAATCCGACGTGAACAACGAGAAGATCGTTCCGATGATCCTTCCCGGAGGCATCCATCATGCATCGTACAAAGAACGGCTCAAAAAAGTTGCGCTTTTCCTGAAAGGTTTACGCGGTGTCAACGGCGAATCCATCCCGGTCATTTTCAGACCGTTCCATGAACACACCGGGAACTGGTTCTGGTGGGGTGCCGGGAATGCGACAACGCAGGAATTCAACTCCGTTTGGCAGATGACCGTGCAGTATATGCGGGACTCGTTGAATGTTCACAATCTTATCTATGCACTTTCTCCGAGTTTGGACCATGTTGGCAGCGGGAACCAGTATTACAATATCTATCCCGGCGACAATTATGTGGATGTGTTCGGTACCGATTTCTATTTCGGCAGCTCAGTCTCGGAAGGAGATATCACCACATTTACACAACGGCTGAATACGTTCGTCTCAAAAGCGATGGGCAAATCGAAGATGGCGGCGCTCACCGAGGTCGGACAGGAAGCACTGCCGACCACGAACTGGTTCTCGAATGCACTGCTCCGTCCGATCAAGGATGACACACTCAATACGAATATCGCCTACGCTGCTGTATGGAGAAATGCCAGTACGACACATCATTATGCACCGTATCCCGGTCACTCAAGCGTGCCGGATTTCATAAAATTCTATAACGATCCGTACACCATCTTTGAGAAGGACGTTCCGAAACTCTACATTGCTCCGGCACCGGATACGGCGGCGCCGACGATCATCACAAAGATCGACACGATGCTGGTCTTTTTTAAACAGCAGTTCGAATTCTCATTGAAGACGAATGAACGTGCATACGTGAGATATGGTCCGGCGGATCTTCCATTCGAATCCTTGCCGTTCTCCTTCTCGGGAGGGGGAGGGATGAATCACACAGCCCACATCACATTGCAGCAAGGGGTGAAAGCGAAGATGTACCTCCGGACGAAGGATCTGTTCGGCAATTCGGCGAAGCAATCCGCGGTGATCGAGTATACGGTCGATACGCTCGAAGCACCGATCCTCTGGGCTGATATGCGGTATCCGATCCCTAGCTGGAATACCGGAGCGACACCGATCGGAACGGATGCTGCCGCCGTGACCAAAGCACAATCGGTCCGGACGATCTACTTCCGTAAAACATTCTCCATCAGTGTGCTTCCGACCGCGTTCGCGGTGTTGGTCAAATCCTACGGCGGATGCGTCGTCTATCTGAATGGAGCTGAGGTGGGAAGGATCAATATGCCGAAGACCGATCCGGTCCTGTACGATACCGATCCTTCGACATCGGCAGCGTTCAATCAGTATCTCGTGCTCGATTCGGTGGGACGCAAGCACCTGAAACTGGGAGAGAATCTCATTGGGATCGAGATCCACGCCCCTTCCGGTTCGTCGGTCCTCAGTTTCAATTCCCTTGCGATCAACCAGGCGAATGTCCCGTACTATTCCCTGAATTCGACCTGGACGTATTTCGACAAAGGATACAAGCCAGCCGATATGAAAGTGAGGCAGACCCTCGGGATCGCCGATGACCGTTCCATCCCGCTCACGATGTCGCTGAACGGGAACTATCCGAATCCGTTCAATCCGTCGACCACCGTTCGATACTCAGTGTCACAGCGCAGCGAAGTCCTGCTGGACGTGTATGATATCCTGGGGCGACGGGTCGCCGTGCTTGTGGACGAACTCCGGAATACCGGTGTCTATGATGTGCGATTCGATGGACGGAACCTCTCCAGCGGCATCTATTTCGTCCGGATGCAGGCCGGCGCATATTCGACCGTCCATAGGATGACATTGTTGAAATAATGTGTCAGCAACGGGAAGAGTTTCCTATATTGGAACCATGGATTCTATGAAGAAACCGTTCTTGCCCACGTGGTCGCCGGATCGATCGGTATGAAGAACTTCACCAAGCAATATTGGGGAGCGATGCTGCTGGTCGTCATCGCGCTGATCTATCTCATCCCGTATTATTTCGCCATCCAGCGGGAGAAGGATCCTGTCATCGAGATCTACTTTGCGGACAGGATCACCGCTGCCCACCAGGTGCTGATCGATAAGTACAACGCACTCAATGCGGGGAAGGTCCGGGTCGTTCCGACCGATTTCCCGAATGATGATTTCAGTACCAATGAGCGGAAGGAGATCCTTGCCCGCTCATTGAGAGGGGAAGGGGACGGGATCGACCTGTTCGCAGTGGATGTGATCTGGGTGGCCCGTTTTGCCAAGTGGTGCGAACCCCTGGGGAACTATTTCACGCAGGACGAGCTGAACAAGATCTCGACGATCTCTCTGCAGGCATGTTACAGCGATTCACAATTGGTCGCGATACCGTTCGTCCGCGACCAAGGGGTGCTGTTCTATCGGGAGGATCTCCTTAGAAACGTACCGGGCGGTCCGGAGATGATCCGCCGGCTGGATGCAGGCATCAGTTGGGAAGAGTTCGCGGAATTCAGACGAACCCTGCCGGGACAACATCCGTTCTATATCTTTCCTGCCGCAGAATATGAAGGGATGATCTGCAGTTTCATCGAGAACCTGTTGAGTGTGGAACCGGAGTATTTCACGAAGCATGGTTTCGATTTCAACACACCGGAAGCACGCAGGACGCTCCAGCTGATGGTCGATCTCATCCATAAGGACCGATTAACGCCCCCCATCGTGACGACATTCACGGAGGTCCCCAGCTTCAAATATTTCATCGAGCAAGACGGTCTCTTCATCCGCGGGTGGACGACGTACGAAAAGGACTTCGAACCGACACCGTTCGACGAGGCGAAACAATCGAAGTTGAGGAAGGCCCCTATGCCGTACATGACAGGTGGAACCTCCGCATCGGTCCTTGGCGGGTGGGACCTGATGATCTCGAAATTCAGCACGAAGAAGGAAGCGGTCGCGGACTTCGTGAAATTCCTGCTCCGGGAGGAGTCACAGGAGATCTTCTATTCACAGAGCGGATACTATCCGGTGCTGAACTCCTTCTATGAGGATTCATCCTATTCCAAGAAGTATCCCGACATACAATTCATCCAATCGCTCCTGAAGAGCGGGGTCTACCGTCCTTCGCATCAGGATTATACGAAGTATTCCAAGATCATGTCGTATTATTTCACGTTGGCTCTGAAGAACAGGATCACCGTGAACGAGGCATTGGAGAGAACCACACAGTCCATCCGTTCGGACAAAACGATGACAGAAGCGTATTGACCATGACCTACGGCAAGCTGAAACTCCCGGCGAATGTCCGCAAAAAGCTCTCTCAATACCGCTTTGAGATCCGGCATATCATCGTCCTGTTCATCGTGCTCATCTCGTTCCAGATCATCCTGGCCCTCTTCCAAAAATCACTGCTCGGCGGATTCCTCTCCGAGACGCAGAGCTGGTTCCAGAAGTATTACGCTGAACGTCTCGCCATCGTCACCTCCACCAATGTTGAACTCCTGTTCGAGAACCATCAACGGATACGCTCGTACGATGAAGAGAACGAGAACGGGATGATCTATTCCCTCAATGTGATCATCAAACAGCAGCTGATCCAGCGGAGCGTTGAGGACATTTGCCTCATCCTGGTGAAGGATCATCAGATGTATGTGATCGACAGCGGTCAGAAACTCTATTCGTATTTCAGCAACACGCTCCCGCCTGCCGAGGCGGACAGCACTTCTAAACATCTTGCGGGCATTGAGTTCTTCAAACGGATGAAGGAGAACATCAAAGCGAACGAGAAGATCATCAGCACCGTCTCCAACGAGAGAACCTTCAACGTGCTCGTCCCGTTCGTTCCGGAGGGGGAATACCGGGGTGTGCTCTACATGCGCGTGACACCGGACTTCACATTCCTCACGGATGAAGTGCGCTCCAATTTCGATCAGGCATCGATCATCTTCTCAGCGCTCATCTTTGTCGGACTCATCACCATCTTCATCGTCTCCTCGCGCGCCGTGGCGGAACGGAATGAGGCTCAGGACCGGCTTCTGGTGGAGCACGAGGAGAACGTCGGTAAACAGATCCAGCTCGAGAAGGAATCCATCTTCACCAAGCGTATCTATCATACGCACCATAAGGCGGAGAAGATCATGGGATTCATCAAGTCCGACGTCCGGCTGATGAGACCGGAGAACCTGGACGAGATGAAGCAGCGGGTGATCACCTATTCGAACTTCATCTCGCGCATCATCTATGATATGAAGTGGTACGATCAGGACATCAACACCATCATCAATCCCGTCTTCCGCACCAATATCAATTCCGTCATCGAATTCATCGCGCAGAACGTCTTCCTGCGGGTCTCCAGCAAGAATGATATGTTCACGTTCACGATGGAACTGGATCGGGAGATCCCGACGGTACATGTGAACGAGTTCATCATCTGGGAGATCTTCGAACCGCTCATTCAGAATGCCATCGATCACGGGAACAAGGATACGATCGGCATCACCCTGCGGACGCAATATCACCGCGAGACACACACCACGACCATTGAGATCCGTGATAACGGACAGGGGATCAAAAAGGAACTGCTCGAGACAGACTCCAAAGGGATCAAGAGGATCTTTCTGGAGAAGAATACAATGCCAAAGCAGCCGAGTTCCCATTCGGGCTACGGCTGCTATATCGCCTATCAAATGGCCGTCGGTAAGTGCGGATGGGGATTGGATGCGGAGAATCTCGACCCGGCCGGCTGTGTTTTCACCATCACCATCAAAAATTGAACGCAATGAATATCAAGACTGTGATCAAGATCCTGCTGATCGAAGATGAGGACTTCGATGTTGCCCGTGTGAAGAGTACGGTCAGCGTCTTCTCGAACCGCATCAGTGTGGAAGATGTCGTGTCGAACGGCAAAGCAGCGCTGAAACTCCTTCAGAGGAATCCCGATCAGTACGATGTCGTGATCCTCGACTATCAGATATCGGGAGGATTGAGGGGTGAAGAGCTCATCCGGGAGATCAAACTGGTCGATCCCTTCATCCAGATCATCGTGATCACGAAGATGACCATCAATCTCACCGATTTCACATTCGCAAACAACCTTCTCAAGGCGGGTGCGTACTGGTATTGCACGAAATATCCCGGCAACATCGAGGAATTCATCTATCAGCCGACCGATTTCGTTCTCAGCATCTTCAATGCCTACGAGAAGAAGAAGCTGGAGAAGCAGAGGGTCAAATCGGACAAGCGACTGATGAAGAACATCGAAGGGATCCTTGCGTCGAAGAAGATCATCGGCGAATCGAAACCGATGGTCCATCTGAAGGAACAGATCGAGAAGTATGCGAAGAGCGATGTGAACATCCTCATCTCGGGGAATTCCGGAACGGGGAAGGAACTCGTCGCATGGAACATCCATCTGAAGAGCAAACGGAAGGATGAGAACTTCGTCCCGATCAACTGCGGCAGCATCCCGCACGATCTGATCGAGAGTGAATTGTTCGGACATGAGAAAGGTTCGTTCACCGGTGCCAATGCGAACAAACTGGGACTCTTTGAAGTGGGGAATAACGGGACCGTCTTTCTGGATGAAGTGTCGGAACTCTCCACAACGGCGCAAGTGAAATTACTGCGTGTGATCCAGGAGGGGGAGATCGAGAAAGTGGGGCGTGTCGGCACACTGTCGGTGAATGTGAGGATACTAGCTGCCACCAATAAGAATCTTGCGGAGGAGGTCAATGCTGGGCGTTTCCGAGAGGATCTGTACTACCGTTTGAACGTCGTTCCCGTGGAGATACCACCGCTCAGTGCCAGAGAAGGTGATGTGATGCTCCTGTTCAATCACTTCCTGGAGTATTTCAGCGAAGACCTCGACATGGCCAAACCGTCGGTCGATCCGAAAGCGGAGGAGATCCTTTCGAACTATAAGTGGCCGGGGAACGTCCGCGAATTGAGGAATGTCATCCAGCGTCTGGTGCTCAATTGTAAGGACCGGATCACCGCGAAGGATGTGAGCGATCCGATGATCCTTCATTCCAACATCGGTCCGAAGGATATGGTCTCCTTCGGCGACAATTACAGCGGACCGATCATGCCGTATAAAGATATGGAGAAGATCTTCCGGACGAACTACTTCAAGTATGTCCGCAGCATTTCCGTGAACGATTCCAGCGCGGCTGAGCGTCTCGGACTGGCACCGTCGAATTTCTATCGGATGTGCAAGGAACTAGGGATCAAATAGCGTGAGGACGGTCGGAACATTGGTCATTCTGGCAATGCTCTGCAGCCCGATCAAGTCCGGGGCACAGGCGCTTTCCGAATCCGACACGCTTCGTCTCACAGCCCCGAGTATGATATTCTATGAACCGAAACATGCCGAACGTGAATCGTTGATGGCCCTCTCCGTGTTCTCGTTCGATTCGCTCAGCAGGGAGTTCACCATGATCCGGGAACGTATGGAGCCGTTCCTCAACAAAAAAGGGATCTCTGCCGTTCTTTCCACCGCACGGTTCTTTATCGCCGAAGGGACCGATCCGCTCATCCTGGACCGATCGGGGGAGAAGGAGGTCTTCGGTGTCATCCTCTACAGCAAAAAGAAGGAACCGCTGATACTGCGGGGACTCCGCTCGGACAGTGAAGTATTCACAACGATGATGCGGTACTTCGATATTCGCCGATGAGTGCGTTGTGCTCATCCGGCGACTCACGTCACTAACACTCATGCCATGATCATCCATTACCGTCCTCTTCGCCGGTCCGTATTACTGCTCTTCCTTTCTCTCACTGTCATGACGGCGCAGAACACACCGATCCGCGTAGCCTGTGTCGGCAACAGCATCACCGACGGCGGCG
>JAVBYA010000105.1 GCA_030824295.1 Bacteroidota bacterium | reverse complement strand
CGGCAGCGAAAGCAGTGTGGACAGTGTTATTCATCACTCTCGGAAGTATCGCTGTTACGGGGTATGTGCTCTTGCAGTTGTTCCGGCTGAAACCGGGACAAGGTCTCGAAGCAGTGCTGCTGAAGCGTCAATAATCGAAAGGTACCATGGAATATCTTCTTCAAACTTCGCTGTACGGATATGCCTTCGTCTTTGGGATGATGTGCATTCTATGGCTCATCTACCGGATATCGAACAAACCGATGATCGTGGATGCCGGCTGGGGATTCGGTCTCGCGCTCATCGGCATCTTCTATGCGTTCATCGGTGAAGGGGATGTCACCCGGCGCATCATCATCGGCGTGATGACCGGCATCTGGGGCTTCCGCCTCGGCTCGTATCTGCTCATCACCCGCGTCATCGGCAGTCATCATGATGCCCGATATGATATGCTGGAGAAGGAATGGAAGAAGAACATCCCGTTCCGATATTTCCTGTTCTACCAATACCAGGCGTTCGCGATCGTTTTGGTGACGCTGCAGTTCATCGTCATCGCCCGGAATCCGTCGCCGGAGCTTTCGGTCCTCGAGTATATCGGCATCGCGCTCTGGTTCGTCTCCGTGATCGGTCAGACGGTCGCCGATGCTCAGCTTCATGCGTTCAAGAGCGATCCGTCGAACAAAGGGAAGGTCTGTCAGCGCGGCGTGTGGAATTACTCGCGTCATCCCAACTACTTCTTTGAATGGCTCATCTGGCTGGCGTACAGCTCCTTTGCATTGGCATCAGCGGATGGATGGGTCTCGCTCTTCGCGCCGGCGATCATGCTCTATCTGCTGCTTCGGGTGACCGGGATACCGCTGACGGAAGCGAATGCGCTCCGTTCCCGAGGCGACCTGTACCGTGAGTATCAGCGCACCACCAGCGCATTCGTGCCGTGGTTCAAGAAGAAATGAACCGGCACCGTTCGGAATCCATGAATTTTTATCGGCGTAACTTATGATCTCCACCTTACTCGAAAAGAACCTTCTTCCGGATGCCCTCATCCGCACCGGCATCCGCCGGCTGCTTGCACAGCGGCTGCGGGAGGAACGGAAGCAGGACGCAGCAGAACAGCAGAAGCACTTCATGTCCCTCATCGCGTTCCTGAAGGCGAGTCCCATCGCCGTCAACACGCATGATGCGAACGAGCAGCACTACGAAGTGCCGACGGAATTCTTCCGTCTGGTGATGGGGAAGCATATGAAGTACAGCTCCGGCTATTGGAAGAGCGCCGATGTCACGCTGGACACATCCGAAGAGGATATGCTCGAGCTGACAACGGAGCGTGCCGAGCTGATCGACGGCATGTCCATCCTGGAGCTCGGATGCGGATGGGGCTCGCTCAGTCTGTTCATGGCGAAGAAGTATCCCAACGCACGCATTACAGGGGTCTCCAATTCCCGCACGCAGAAGGAATACATCGATGCCGAAGCAGCGAAACGCGGGCTGAAGAACCTGACGATCATCACTGCGGATATGAACACCTTTACCATTGACGGTCCCTTCGACCGGGTCGTCTCGGTGGAGATGTTCGAGCATATGCGGAACTACGAACTGCTCCTGGCGAAAGTGGCATCGTTCCTGAAGCCGGAAGGGAAGCTGTTCGTCCACATCTTCACACACAAGACGCTGGCATACCTGTTCGAAGTGAAGGACGAGACGGACTGGATGTCCAAGTATTTCTTCAGCGGCGGCATCATGCCGAGCGATCATCTGTTGCTGTACTTCCCGAAACATCTTGCCATCGAGCGGCATTGGCAGGTGCCCGGTCACCACTATAATAAGACCAGCGAAGCATGGCTCAGGAATATGGATGCCAACGAACCGCGTATCCGGCAGATCTTTGCCGATACCTACGGTGCAGATCAGGTGACCAAATGGTGGTCCTATTGGCGCGTCTTCTTCATGTCCTGCGCAGAGCTGTGGGGATACAATAATGGCGAGGAATGGATCGTCAGTCATTATCTGTTCGAAAAGAAGTGAAGGAACAAGGAGCAAATTGCAGATTATCAGATTGCAGATTGCAGATTGCAGATTGCAGATTGCAGATTATCAGATTACAGATTATCAAATTACAGATTAGCAGATTATTAGATGGACAAATATTAGATTGGGCGGGTGACGCATGATGGATAGAAGAACAGCGATGGTGTGGGTGTTGGGTTTGATGCTGATGTGGACGGCGGCAGCGGATGCTTCCTCCCGATCGGAACGGTACGTAGGGACGGCAGTCGATCTGAAGACCGGCAAACTGATCTATACGGAAGAACATGAAGCGTTCTACACGAACGATGTGAATGTCCGTTCCGTGATCACCTACCGCGATGTGAAGAAGAACATCATCGGAAAGAAAGAGATCACGTTCACCGACAACTCGCCGGCAGCGGAATTCCGGCGCGAAGATTACCGGTACGGCAACATCGAAGCCGCTGCATTGGTGAATGGCAGTGTGCAGTTGACCACCAAAGCGGATGCCGCATCTCCGGCCAAGGAAGAACTGCTCCGCATCCCGCAGCCGTTCGCGCTGGATGCCGGTCTGAACAATCTCGTCCGCAGCCAGTGGGACAAACTGCAGAAGAACGAACCGGTCATCTTCAATCTCGGTGTGCCGTCGCAGCTGGACTACTTCGAGTTCCGCGTGGTGAAGGACCGTTCCGAGGTGCAGAACGGGAAGAATACGATGGTCGTCCGGTTCGAATCTGACCATTGGTTCATCCGTCTGTTCGTCGAGCCGGTCGTGGTGTGGTACGATACGGAAACACGCCGCGCCGTACGGTATGAAGGGATCTCGAATATCTACGATGAGAAGGGGAAGAGCTATATCGTGCGGGTGACGTTCGATAAGCCGGGACCATAAAAATTTATATAGTTTCAAATGTCAAAAATTATACATTCAAACGATTGTAATCGAAAACAACGGAAGTACATACTCCTTCTATGCAAAAAATTGCGATCATCGGTACTGGAATAGCGGGAATGGGCGCTGCCCATTTCCTGCGGCATGAGTATGACATCACGCTGTTCGAAAAGAACAGTTATGCGGGAGGTCATACCAACACGGTGACCATCGACGAAGAGGGAACACCGGTGCATATCGATACCGGTTTCATGGTCTTCAATCAGGTCACCTATCCGAATCTCATCCGTTTGTTCGATGAACTCCAGGTGCCGGTCAAGAAGACCTCCATGTCCTTCTCTGTACAGCACGTGCCGACCGGACTGGAGTTCAGCGGTTCGGGATTGGACGGTCTCTTCGCGCAGCGGAGGAATCTCTTCTCCCCCCGGTACATCCGGATGCTGCTGCAGATCGACCGGTTCAACAAGGAATGCGAGGAGGTGCTGACCGATCCCCGTTATGCTTCCATGACCCTTGCGGAGTATGCAAAAGAGAAGAACTTCGGCGATGACTTCCTCTATAAATATATCATCCCGATGAGTTCCGCCGTTTGGTCCACCCCCATCGATCTGATGCTCGGGTTCCCGGCGTTCTCGCTCGTGCGCTTCTTTAAGAATCACGGGTTCCTTGGACTTGATACTCAGCATCAATGGTACACCATCCACAACGGAAGCCGGGTCTACCGGGACATCCTTCTCCGTCCGTTCACCGGCCGGGTCGTTGTGAACAGCGGTGTTGTGCGCGTGGAGCGGAGCAACGGGAAAGCGGTCATCATCTTTGCTGACGGACAGCGTTCGGAATTCGACAAGGTGATCATCGCTGCGCATGCGGACGAAGCGCTTGCCATGCTGGCGGAACCGACGGAACAGGAACGCCGGTTATTGTCCCCATTCACCTATCAGGAGAATATCGCGGTCCTCCACACTGATGCATCGGTGATGCCCCGGACCCGCCGCGCCTGGTCCTCGTGGAACTACCGCATCGATCAGACGAAACATGCCGGACTGACACCGAGCACCGTGTACTGGATGAACAGCCTTCAGCAGGTATCGCAGAAGAAGGACTATTTCGTGAACATCAACGGCGAGGAATTCATCGAACCTTCCCGCGTGCTGCGGCGCATCGTCTATACGCACCCGGTCTACACCGTCGCGGCACAGCAGGCACAGAAGGAACTGCCGCAGCTGAACAGTGACGGTCCGGTCTATTTCTGCGGCAGTTATTTCAAATACGGCTTCCATGAGGATGCGTTCACATCGGGACTCGATGTGAGCAGGGTGTTATCCGCCAAACCGATCTGGACATGATCAACTCCGCGCTCTATGAATGCACCATCATGCATCACCGGCTCGAACCGCTCCGCAATCGGTTCGTTTACCGCATCTTCATGTTCGCGCTGGACCTGGACGAGCTCGACACGCTTCATGCGTCCATGAATCTCTTCAGCAGGAACCGGTTCAACCTGTTCTCGTTCCGGGATGCGGACCATCTGCAGCTGGGCAAACCGAGTGCAAAGGAGAACTTGCTCGAGTATTTGCGGACGCAGGGCGTCACAGAACAGATCGGCAAGGTCCTGCTCATCACCAATGTGCGGGTCTTCGGATATGTGTTCAATCCGGTCTCTTTCTATTATTGTTATGCGCAGAACGGCGAGCCGTTCTGTGTCGTTCCGGAGGTCGGGAACACGTTCGGCGAGCAGAAACCGTATCTGCTCACGGCGGCGGACAGGAGTGCGGAAGGATTCCGGAAGCGCGTCACAAAGTACTTTTACGTATCACCGTTCATCGATATGGATGCGGAGTTCGATTTCCAGCTGCAGCTGCCGGGCGAACAGCTGCATGTGACCATCAACGACCATAAGGACGGGAAGAAATTCTTCCTTAGTACTGTCCACGGGGATCGGAAACCTCTTACGGACCTCCGGCTGGCATGGTACGCTGTCCGCTTCCCGTTCGTGACACTCCAGGTGATCACGCTCATCCACTGGCAGGCGCTCAAACTCATGCTGCGGAAACTTCATTTCTTTCGAAAGACCGACAATCCAGAACTGCAAAAGGAGATAGTTGTATGGAACAAGTAAAAGAACGTTCGGTCAGTGACCTGCTTGCCTCGGGCCGCCGGATGTCCATTTACGAAACGATCGCGCTCAAATTACTCTCCGGTCTCACCAAGGGGAGTCTCACCATCACCATGCCGGACGGCGAGATCATACGGATCGGCGGGAATGACGGGGGCGTGAAAGCGACACTGCGGCTCCGCAACACCGGCATGTTCCGGAAGAGCATCCTCTACGGCGACATCGGATTCGGTGAATCGTATGTGGACGGGGATTGGGATACGGACAGCGTCACGAATTTCATCTCGTGGTGGATCCTCAACTATGAGAACAATCCGGCCCTCTCCGGTTCCCGGCGCTCATTCTCGCCGATGGGATTCCTGCAGTTCCTTGACCGGGCCGGACATCTCTTCCGCGCGAATACCCGCACCGGTGCGCGGAAGAACATCGCCGAGCACTACGACCTGAGCAATGACTTCTATTCCCTGTGGCTCGATCCTTCCATGACGTACTCTGCGGCGCATTTCCGCAACGGCGCTTCTACGCTGGAAGAGGGACAGTTCCAGAAATACGACCGGCTCTGCCGGAAGCTGCATATCTCTGCGGACGATCACGTGCTGGAGATCGGAAGCGGATGGGGCGGCTTTGCCGTGCATGCGGTGAAATATTACGGCTGCCGCATCACGACCGTCACCATCTCGCAGGAGCAATTCGCGTACGCCAAAGCCCGCTTCGAACGGGAAGGGGTAGCGGACCGCGTGGAGATCAAGCTGATGGATTACCGCGATGTGTCCGGTGAGTTCGACAAGATCGTCTCCATCGAGATGCTGGAAGCGGTCGGACATAAGTTCCTTCCTGCATACTTCGGCAAGGTGCAGCAGCTGCTCAAACGGAACGGCCTTGCCGGATTCCAGGTGATCACGTCGCCGGATTCGCGGTATGACGAGTTCCGCAAAGGGGTCGATTTCATCCAGACGCATATCTTCCCCGGCACGCTCCTTCCTTCCATCGCCGCCATGAATGCCGCGGTCAACAAGACCGGCGAGATGCATCTTGTGGACCTGAAGGATTTCGGCAAGGATTACGCCAGAACGCTGGCGCTCTGGCGCGAAGAGTTCAACCGTAAATTGACGCAGGTGAAGGAACTCGGATTCGACGACCGGTTCATCCGCAAATGGAACTACTACCTGAGCTACTGCGAGGCAGGGTTCGCCATGCGGAACATCTCCGTTGTGCAGATGATCTACAGCAGACCGAACAATTTCGGCCTGTGACAACCTCAGGGAGATATCATGAAACGTCTGTTCGCACTCTTGCTCCTATTGGCACCGGCAATGTTCGCCATCGATGAACCATCCTATACCGTCCTGAAAAAGGATGGGCGATTCGAATTGCGGCGGTATGAGCCGTACATCGTCGTCGAAACGACCATCCCGGTCGCCGATATGGATGAAGCGTCGAGTGCCGGTTTCCGGAAGCTGTTCAAATACATCTCCGGGAATAACCGGACGTCGGCGGAGATCGCCATGACCGCACCGGTCATCTCGGAGCCTTCCCGTTCCATCCCGATGACAGCACCGGTCATCACCGCTCCGGCTGCGACGGGATATACCATTGGATTCGTCATGCCGAAGGAATTCACGATGGAATCGACTCCGATCCCTGCAGATTCGACGTTGTCGATCCGCCTTGTGCCTGCACGTTCCGTTGCCGTCATCCGCTTCTCCGGTTTTTGGTCGGACGAGGCACTGGCCGAACGGACGGATGAACTGACCGAGTGGATCTCGTCACAGGCGTTCGAAAGTGTCGGAGCCCCGGTAGTCGCGCGGTATGACCCGCCGATCATGCCCTGGTTCCTCCGACGGAACGAGGTCCAGCAGCAGATCGTGCAATAACCCCCGTTCCATCTGCCATTTTTGAGCTTCAAATGAACGGCAGGCACTCCGCGGCGGTGTGCCTGCAGAGTGCTGCTTCATTTGAATTCAACGGGACTTTTCGTTATTATCTTGCATAATAGCGCTTTCCCACTAATGGTGACCCTATGACCTCAATGGTACGTTCGCTCCTCACGCTCCTCACACTTCTCCTCGCTTTCGGCACGACACTCACAGCTCAAAACGGCGAAGTCGATATCATCTATCTGAAGAACGGCAAGACCGTCATCGGTACCATCGTGGAGAAGATCGACGGGAAGACCGTCGTCATCGAAACGAAGGAAGGGACCGAGCTGATCGACTATGCGGACATCAAAGAGATGGTGAAGGAATTCGTCCCATCTGTCAGCGGTCTGGCGCCGATGAATGCGAATGCCGGCGCCTCGGTCGTTATTTACGGCTCCTTCCCGGCTTCGCGTCCCGCAAAGAGTTCCGTGACATTCAGCGGCACAGAAGCGACCGTAACACAATGGAGGAAGGATAAGATCACCGTAACGGTCCCTTCGGTCGGTGCAGGTCAGCATGAAGTCGTCGTTACGATCGGCGGACAGAAAGGGGTGGCCGAGGACCGATTCACGCTCTCCGGAGTGACGCAGCAACAGCAGCAGCTGCAGCAGCAGCGGAACCGGAAGATGGAGGCAGCACAGAGTGAACCGGTGTATCAGGAACCGATGGAGACGGGAAGCCAATTGAACGGATTCTGGTGGCACTTCGCCATGTCGAAACCGTCCGGCGTATTCGGTGAGGTGGAAGGGGATGAAGCAGGATTCGCAAAGAATGGATATTCATTCGGCTTCGAAGGCCGCGTGAAAGTCGAAGAGAATCTCTTTGTGCCGGTCGGCTTCAACCTGGCTTCCAACGAATTGAACCTTGATGAACTGAACAAGAACAATCCGGGTGTGTTCGAGTCCGAAGATGGTTCCTATCTCCATATGTGGATCACCCTCGGCATCGGCGCGTCGGTGAACTTCTCCCCGTCTTCCTATCTCTATGCATCGGCAGATGCCGGTCTGATGCTTGCCCATCGCCCCGATCTGGAAGCGAAGGTGATCGATTTCAAAGTGGAATCCGCCGATGCGTTCACCGGAGGATTTGGATATTCCGTCGGATTCGTCGCAGGCAATGCCGTCAGTTTCGGTATGAAATATTTCTCAGCGACACCGACCTATACACTCTCGTCGTCACTCGGATCCGGAAGTTCCAACGAAGAGGACCTGGATCAGAAGACGAGCTTGATGCAGCTCTTCGTTGCGATCAATTTTGATTGATTCCATCAACCCGTTCGAGGCATTCATGAAGAATCTCCTGTTCCTTTTTACCGTGCTGCTTGCTGCATCCGGCCTGCTTTCTGCGCAGGATGACAAGACCTACACCATCACCGATGTGGAGCAGCAAGGGGATAATATCGTCATCACCTACACGCACATCCCCGTCGGCGATGACCCCGAAGCGGAATATGAAGTGACCGCACGCATCTCGCGCGAATCGAACAAGAACTTCGACTTCGAACTGAAGAACGTCACCGGTGCCGTCGGTTCCGGAGCGTTCGTCGGGAAGAACCAGCGGATCGTCTGGAACTATAAGAAGCAGTTCCCCAAAGGACTGCCGTACGATGATGTGACATTCGAACTGACCATTACAAAGAACGAAGGGATCGGCAGCTGGGTGTGGTACACCGGGGGCGCTGCTGTGCTCGGCGTGGGAGCGGCCGTACTGCTCTCGTCATCCAAGGAAGAGGGAGTGGATTCCAACAACGCACTCCCGGCTCCCCCCGGCTCACGTCCCAATTGATCGTGCTTTCCACTGGAGGTCCTATGAAGAATCTGATGATGTTGTTCCTGTTGTGTTCCATGGCACTCAACGCCCAGGTGAAGTTCAAGTTCGGTCCGATCAAGGACCAAGCCAAGCCCGCCGCAGCGGCGGAAGGTCCGGCCGACATCTATGCCCAGATCTCCTTCAAGGATGAGAACAATAACGGCATCCTGGAGAACCGCGAGAACGCGGTGGTCACCGTGAAGCTCATGAATAAAGGGATCGGCGATGCACAGGAGATCAAGGTCTCGCTCGTCGAGGAATCCGTCACACCCGACCCGAACATCTATATCGAGAAGGAGAAGACCATCCCCCGTCTCCGTCCCCGCGAGGAGATGAAGGTGGAGTTCAAGATCGTGGCAGGCAAGAAAGTGAAGAGCGCCGTCCGGAAGTTCGCCATCAAAGGGATCGAGAAAGAGGGATACGATATGGAAACGGCGTATCTCGAGCTGAGCACGCAGGAGTTCGAACCGCCGAAACTGCAGTTCTCCGGTCTGGAGATCATCGAACGCGGAGAAGGACTCTATCCGAAGAAGAGCGACGGACGCCTGGAACGCGGTGAGCGCGTCCGGGTGCGGGTGATGGTGCAGAACATCGGTCTCTCCACCGCCGCCAATGTCCGCTTCGCCGTTGCCACCTCCAGCGAGAATATCAAACTCTCCGAAAGCGAAGGGGAATTGGGGGATATCCGCTCCGGTGATGTGAAGGAACTCAATTTCATCATCAGTCCCAATAACCGCGTGGAAGCGGCCGGAGCACTGCCGGTCTATCTGTCGATGGAGGATGCAACGAAGGACGGCGTCATCCGTGCGTTCCAGCTCCCCATCATGCTGGACCAGAAACCGGAGGAACCGAAGATCGTCTCCGTAGAGGCGAAACCGTCCCAGCAGAAACAGGTCACACGCATCCAGTTCACCGGATCCAAGAGCAGCGCACTGGCGGACGGATATGTGGATATCAAGGATGTACCGGCAGCGAAAACGGTGAATCCGAATGCCGTGGCGGTGGTGATCGGCATCGAGAACTATCAGAACGTCCCCTCTGCGCCGTATGCGGCGAACGATGCGGAGATCATGAAACGGTACTTCGAGAACCGCCTCGGCATCAGCCGCGAACGGATCCTCTTCTACACGAACGAACAGGTCCGGGGGATCTTCTTCAAGAAGATGTTCGATCCGGAACGCGGAACACTCTCCACCTACGTGAAAGCGGGCGAGACCGATCTGTACATCTTCTATTCCGGTCACGGTATGCCGAACAAAGCAGCGGACCAGACGTTCCTCTTCCCGGTGGACGGGGACAAGGAGTTCCTGGAAGAATCCGGTTATCCGCTCTCCCGGTTCTATGAGAACCTCAACAAGATGAATGCAAAGAGCGTCACCGTGATCCTGGATGCCTGTTTCAGCGGCGCCTCCCGTTCCTCCGCACAGATCAAGGAACAGAACCTGATCGCGGCGAAAGGGATCAAATTGAAACTGACGAAACCGTGGACCACCTACAAGAATTTCACAGTCATCAATTCCTCCACCGGCGAAGAGACCTCGCTCGGTTTCGATGAATCCGAGACCGGATTGTTCACCTACTTCCTCACTGCAGGACTCAAAGGGGAAGCGGACAAGAACAAGGACCGCGAGATCACTCTGGGCGAACTGAAGGACTATGTCACATCCAATGTCACCGCCGTTTCGCGCCGCATCAGCGGAACGCAGACACCGGAGTTCGACGGCGACCCCGGACGCGTGTTGGTGAGATACTGATATGACCCTGCGCTCGATCTGTCTCTCGCTCTTCATCATTCTCTCTCTCTCAGCCCAGGAGAAAGGCTCCTGGGTCACCGGCAAAGCGACCGCCTACGGGACCGATATCGCTCGGATGCAGACCGATGCCGTAAAACGTGCCCGGGCTGATGCGCTCAATCAGGCCGGCATCGTTGTTTCGGCATCCTCTTACCGCCTTCAGTCCGAATCCAACAAAGCGATGAACGACTACTACAGTCAGTTCACCGAAGCGACCTCGCGCGGCATCATCACCAGCGAACGGAACATCAGCATCTCCGATCCGGTGCGCGTCACCGGTTCGACCAAAGGAACAGACAAGGTCTTTCAGGTGACGGCGGAGTTGGAAGCATATGTGGTCATTCCCGAAGGAACGACCGATCCGGCATATACCGTCTCCGTGAAGACCAGCCGGACCTCCTACCGCGAATCCGAACCGGTGCTGCTGGAGATCACCGCGACCAAGGACAGCTACATCACCATCATCAATGTGAAGAACGATTCCATCCAGGTGCCGCTGCCGAACGTCCTGCTGAAAGAGAACGCTGTGAAAGCGAAGAAACCGTTCCTCTTTCCGAACGGCTTCGAGTTGTACCTCACGGTGGATGCTGGAGAAGAGTCCAACACCGAAGAGTTCATCATCGTGGCGACCAAGGAACCGGTCCCGGTGATGAAACGCGAGAACGGCGCCATCATCGGCGGCGAACTCGTGCTGCCGAAACTGACCATGACCGAACTGTCCCAATGGCTCGCATCCATTCCGTTGAATCAGCGCTGTACCGCGCACACGGTGCTGACCGTTGTCAAGTAACCGTCCTTCTGATCCTATCAGGTGATCTATGAAACTTCGTGTACTCCGTTCCGCCGTGTTCCTCATCGTTCTTCTCGCCGCTGCCGTGAACGCCGGACAGAAAGAGAAACGCCGTCCCGACCTGTATGCACCGGACGCCCGTTCGATCAGCGGTGTGACCTCCTCCGCTGCCGGCAGTTGGATCGTCCCCGATGCACCGCAACAGATCGAAAACGCTTCGTCCGCATCCTCGCTGGATGCCTTCCATCGGAACACTCTTCCGCTCACGGTTGCCGATCAGTATGTCTATATGGTGACCAAGAAGGGGGGGAATGTCTATGCTATCGGGGAGGATGGATTCATCGCCCGGGCGACGAATGCCGGACTGACCGCCTGGACGATGGCGAACAGCGGTATCGGATCGGATGAGGATGTGTATGCCATCGAAGGGTCGGGGACCGGTGTGCTTCTTGCCGGCACGAGTCTGGGAAAGATCTACCGTTCTACCAACAGCGGCGTCTCGTGGGCACTTGTCTATTGGAATCCGGCGGAGGTCGATTTCATCAATTACATCAAAAGCACGGACAATGGCGCCGGATTCATAGCGGTCGGTGATGCAGCAACGTCCGGCATCCCGATGGCCTTCATCTCCACGAGCAACTCCGGAACGTCGTGGATCAATCTCAACACGAACATCACCGGCGCGACCCATCCCAACGGCGTCCGCTTCAACGGTGCGACCGGATTCCTGACCGGAACGGCGACCCTTTCCGGGAAACAATACAGAGGCATCTTCCGTACGACGAACTCCGGCAGTACCTGGCAGTTCTATACGGTCGGGAATACCTCCGCCGATTCCCTGGTGAGTATTGCTGCGATCGATTTTTCCGCAGCACTCGGCCGCGGTCTTGCGGTGAGGGCGGACTCGACACTCTGGAAGACCACCAACAATGGTGCGACATGGAGGAAGGTGGCATCACTCCCGCGGATCGGATTCTCCATCGCATTCGTCCCGGGCACGACGTATGCCTATGTCGTCGGGAGGAACGGTCTGATCGCGAATGTGGATACCCAGAACGACATGGTGAACGCCGTGCTGACGGATGATCAGCAGCTCTTCAGTCAGGTGCAGTTCGCATCGTCCACAGAAGGATACCTGAACG
>JAVBYA010000359.1 GCA_030824295.1 Bacteroidota bacterium | reverse complement strand
GGACCGAGCAAAAAGATTCTCGGACGATGCTTCATTCCACTGCAGTTTGTAATCGTGTTTCAGCCGTTCATTGCTCTCCAGTAGCTGCAGCATATCCACAATGGAAGTCTGCGCGGGAGCCAAGGTCTCGGAGCCGATGAGCTGATAGTGCCGGATACCGTGAAGGAAGTTGTAGAGGAACTTCTTCTTCGCTGTACCGGTCTTTGCGCTGTCGCGGGGCCCATGGAGAACGTGCGCCTTCTTATCCTTGAGGTCCATGATGCGGACGATCTCCTGGTGAAACCATCCAGGAGGGAAATACTCATCATACATCTCCGGAGGGAAGTAAGTAGCATCCCAGAAGAAGAAGTCGGCCGCCGATCGCTTCAGTCGTTCGGTGACAGCGTGCGCGGTCCGCTCCTTCTCTGAGAATGGCATGACTATCTGCATCTGCTTTTCGATCTCGCGCCGCAGCTCTTCCTGCTGCTTCTTTCCAACCGCTTCGAGATTGGCGCGGCGCTGGTCCTCCAGCTGCTGCAGAAGTATGTCTGATGTGCTGAATGCTTTCTTCATGATTCCTTCGCGATCTTGGTCTGTTCCTCTTTCACAATCCGGATGATGTCATCATCGGTGAGTTTGGGATCGAACCGGCGAACGATCCTTGCGAGGAGCACCGCATCGATGTTCTGCAGATGCTTCTCCAGCTTGAGTGCCTGAAGGTTCTTCTGCATCGATGAGATGTCCTTCACCATCTTCAGGCGCTCCTCGGCGCCGAGCTTGGTCTTGTTCATCGAACGTGCAATGAGAACGATCTGATGTTCCATGAAGTCATGGACATCATTGAAGCTGGAGAGATCCACCTGCTCCAAGAGTCTCTCGTCATCCTTCACCTTCCGAGAGAGGCCTTTGTCGGATCGATGACTGTATCCCGTTTTTACTCTCCCCTGGATCACATTATACACTTTGAAGTACGAGAGGTTCATCTCATCCATGATCTCCTGGATGTTGAATCCGTCTCTGTGGAGTTTCAAGATCTTCTTTCGTTCCGGTATAGATGTTTTTGGCATGTCTATTCTCCGATCGCGCCGATGAAATAATATAGGTTCGCCTGGATGACACATTGGTCTGCAGCGTTCCGGATGATCGTGAACGGACGCTTCCGAAGCATCAGTGTGAATTCACCTTCGTCTGTTGTGAGCGTGGTCTTCGCATGAGTGATGACCTTGGTCGCGATCGCGAATGCTTCTTGGAATGCAAGCGATGCCTTCTTGTGCTCTCCGGAGCTGCAGAGGATCTTGATTTCCACCGGGACATCGATCTGCACCGAATCGCCGGTCTCCTGCTGGCTCTCATCCTCGAAGTCCGCGATCACGCCGGCGTACGGCGGACGCAGCGGTTTGGAATCCATATCCTCGGAAAGAACTTCCGCATACTTGATGCCGATCGATTCTTTGTTTGCCAGGAGAACTTCCCGGACAGCTGCAGCTGCAATATCAGGTGTGATCATAGTGGGCTCGTCAGTCGTTGAGTGGTAGCGAAATATTTTTCCGGTCCGGAAGAGACAACGGTCCCGGTGTTGTCGCGCAGCGGAGCACTGCCGGACTGGATCGCATCCAGCGCACCGATCGCATCGTCATACATTTTCTTCCGGCGATTGACTTCCTGTTCCTCCAACTTTCCCTGCATCCCTGATGTGAACCACACCACAAGAGCGCAGGCGATATTCCTCAGATAAGCGTTCGCAGTTGCCGGATCCTCCGGCGCCGAGATCCCTGTCTTTTGATAGATGATCTCATCAGCCTGCGCGATCGCTTCATTCAAACCATCGACCGTATCCTTGACAAGAAAACCTTCGTCTGAAACGAACGCTTTCAATATTTCTGTATTGATGAATGACATTGTGATCCTCCTAAAGTCTGCTGCAAAGGTAAAATATCGATGTCAAAAAAAATGGGTACCGGTACCGGTGACATTTTTCCGGACTTCACACGATGTAACTTGCTCCCGTCATTGATGAACAACTTTTTAAGGAGCACCATGAAAGACAAACTTCTCGCACTGCTGAAATCACTCGGACTCATTCCGGATGATAAACTCGAATCCGTGAGTAAGGAGCTGGACAAGCTCGAACTGGACAAACCGGCTCCGGCCCCCATCGATCCTTCGAAGATCACGGATCCCGCGCTGAAGCAGATCGTCGAAGCGCTGAACAGCCAGGTGACGATCTTGGGTCAGCAGAACAAGACGCTGATCGATACGTTGAACGCGGAGCGGACCGAGCGGGAGAAGGCAGTGAAGCTGCAGCAGGACCAGGCAACGAAGGACAAAACTCAGAAGGTCGCGGACCTGGTGGCGAAGGCGCTCAAGGAAGGAAAGATCGTGAAGGCGAAAGAGGAGTGGCTGAAGAAGTATGCTGAGGCAGATGTCACCGCTGCAGAAGAGTGGGTGAAGGATGCACCGGTGGATAAGAACTTCAAACCGGATCCGAACAAGGACGGAAAGAACGAAGGTGACGAAGGCGGCGGAGACAAAGTGAAGGGTCCCCTGGGATCAGTGAACCAGGGCATCCTCAAGAACGTGTTAGCACAATCATCCAATAATTAAGGAGAACCAGACACCATGAACATAGCACAGATTTCCCAGCTCAACGATCGTGCGGCCGGACTGTTGTCCGCTATGATCGAAACCGCACCGATCCTGCAGATTGCGGAATTCCAGGAGGAAGCCTCCGACCATCTGCTGGCCACCGGCCGTGAGACCAAATCCGGCTCCGGTATCCGCAACGAAGGCGATACCGCCAATCGTACGGCAGCTGCACCGGATGTTTCGCCCCGCAAGCTCCGCTTGTTCTCCCGCGAAGTGTCCGTGGACAACGTCCGTATCCAGGATGTGAAGCGCGGCGTCACCGCTCCGCAGGGACTCAAGAACTTCTACGACGCACAGCTCAAGGTGGAAGCCCTGGGTATCGCCGAGGAGTTCCAGGACGAATCATTCGTAGGAACCGACACGACCAACGGCGGCGGGAAATACCGCATGCTCGGCTTCAGTGAGTTCGTGAAGGATGCGAACGCGGCCGGACAGACCAGCCGGTTCGGATTCTCCACCTCCGACATCGCAGCGATGAACTCCCAGCTCGCTCTGAAGCTGGACACCGAAGCGAACCAGAACGCGTTCGTGGAATCGCTCATGAAGCTCATCGCTCAGGTTCCGGGAGCGAACGCGATCATGGTGAACTCGAACCTGTCAGCGCGTCTCACCACAATCGGCAAGCGCCTCGGCGCGGCCGGTGAGAGCACGACCACGTTCGGAACGAAGGTGAAGACCTTCGACGGGAAGCCGCTCATCGAATTGCCGACCACGGCGATCTCCCAGACCGAGAGCGACGGCACGAACAGCGATTGCACCTCGCTCTATGTTGTGCGCTTCGCGGAACATACCGGCGCCGCTTTCACCTCGAACAGCGGGTTCCTGTTCCAGGACTTCGCCGAGACCAGCCAGCTCCCCTCCGGTGTGGCGCGGTTGGAGATCTTCGCGAACCTGGCAGTGCTCCGCCGCAATGCGGTCCGCCGCATGTCGCGCATCCGGCTGTAGAATGCTTTGCCTCCCCGCTGATCCTTCGATGATCAGCGGGGAGTGAAAGAAATTCATCATCATATCACACATTCTTGAGGGACCAATGAGACAACTCTTCAAAACATCGCCCTTGATCATCTTCATGGTGATCATCATGGCAGCGCTCACTCCTGCTTTCGGCCAGGGATGGACCATCTACAATGCCGATGACATCTATTCGGATGAGAACGCAGGGAAGTCCATCCGATTCAATGGATCGATCGACAGCACGCTCACGACCTACACGAGCACTCCTTTTCAGCTCTCCGGATACCAGGGAGAGAGCTTCACGAGCTATCCGGTCCACTACCGGTACCGGAACGTCTCGGCTGCAGGGACTCCCTACGTCACCCACATCATCCAGGGAAACTATGGTGATTCGACCTGGGTGAACATCGATACATTGATCGTGCGGGATTCGACCGAAACGTCTCAGATCGGAACGATTGACTTCAATGGACGGAAATGTCATTCGTATCGGCTCTCCTCAGCTGGAGGGACAAGCGGTAACGGGAACAAGAACCGATCGGACACTGTGAGCGAGGTGACGCTCTATGTGCCGCGTAAAGATCCGGAGTAACGATCCATCGCCCTGCAGCGGTGAGTAACTTCTGCAGGGCTCTACTGAATCACAGAACGAAAATCCACGATAGGGTTCCAATGATTACCATGGATGCAGTCGCCATCATCATAGCCGTGTTCGGACTCTTGGGAGCAGTTATCGCTTTCGTCTCCTTTGTCTCTCAGCGGCCGACCAGGGAAGAAATGAACTCTGCGATCGATAAAACCGTCACTCCGATCGCCGATGACATGAAGTATGTCCGCAAACGCATCGATGAACTGGTGGACATCAGCAGAGGTGAGCACTCATGATCGCACTGAAAGAAACCGTCCGGTTCAAACGGCTCACTCCGGAGATCGTTTTCATTCTCCCGATCATCGTGGAAGTGTGGAACAAGTTCGCGGTGGAGACAGTCCCGGTGATCACGAGCGCGAACGATTCAACGCATGGTGTGAACAGCTATCACTATTCGGACTATGCACTGGATCTGCGCAGTAAGAACCTCAGCGAGTTGCAGAAAGATCAGATCCTCGCTGAGCTGAAGAAGCGTCTCTCCGGCCGCAACTATGATGTGCTCCTGGAGAAGCGGGGAACGGACAACGAACACTATCACATCGAATTCAATGCACGGAAGAAATAATGCAGACGATACATCCCATTGAACCGGAAGGTCTTAAGCAATCACCGATCCGGAAGCCCAGCACCACCGTTACACCGGTCCCGGAAATACCGGCGCCGCCGATCGTGACCAAGGTCGGATGGCCCACACTGATCCTTGAATGGATCAGGACCAATATGTCGAACGATATTCTTAACTACTTCAAAGGAGACACCATGGATACCAAACTCTGGTACGCATCGAAGACCTTCTGGACGAACATCATCACGCTGCTCTGGACCTTCATCGGTCCCCTCATCGGCATCCCGACGCTGGATCCGGAGACGATGCTGGGGATCCTGGCAGTGATCAACGTGATCCTCCGGATCGTGACCAAACAGCCGGTCGCACTGAAATAGATCCATCGGTGAGCGGTCCTTTGCCGGACCACTCATCACTACTCACACACACTATCGAAGGAGATCCGCAATGCCGAAGAACGTAGCCAAGATCCTGAAACAGACCACCGACAAGATCTACATCAAAGAATCCACCACCGGCGCCGAGCCGTCCTGGGTTGCCGCCGATGAGATCGGTTATACCGATGAGACCTCGCTCGTCATCGAATCGAAGAAGGCCGTGCAGACCGAAGGCGGCGGTGCATCGATCCAGGTGAACTCGGATTTCAGCGTGAAGATGAACGCGCTCCAGGTCCTGGATCAGTCCACGATCCTTGCGCTGAAGAACAAGAACGTATGGATCATGGTGAAGCCCAGCGGTACCGTCTCGGCAACGAACCAGGAGATCAAGGTGAAGAACATCCTCCTGAATGTGGAGCCGAAGATCGATGCTTCGAAGAACAACAAGAGCGTGCTGGTGCTCTCGGCCGAGAAGTCCGAGTATGATGAAGCGAACGTCTATGCCTTCGCTTCGAGCGCTACCACCGTCTCCTAATCACTGATCAATGAACCTATATCCTCCCCTGGGATTCCGGGGGAGGATCACTTCCTCCTATGCCGACCAAAGACGTAAACAAACTCCTCAAGGGAGTCTCGGATTGTATCCTCGCCGCTGTGGACGATGCCGGAGCTGAGTCTCCTGCCCAGGTGAGTGATTCGTTCCCGCTGCTCTCGCTGGGTTATCTGGATGAGAATTCGATCCAATCTGAATCGAAGAAGCTCACCCAAAAGGAGCACGGCGGAAACCTCCTGCAGCTCGGAGAGATCGCGACGGTGAATATCAACTCCCTCAGCGGCGCCGGAACATCCATTACCGCAGCGCGGAAGTTCAAGAATGCTCAGTGCAATATCTATGGGTTCGGGTCTCAGCAGTCACACAAGCTCACCCGGTTCCTGATGAACATTGAGACGCCGAACGATATGAAACAAGGCGGGAAGAGTGTCATCCAGTTTTCAACGGAGAAGAAAGTCTCTCCGGATGAGACTCTGGGAACCTTGGGATCTTCTGCGACGGCATTCTCGGCAGATGCAGCATACAGGTTCAAGGAATATATCCGTGGCGTTCGCCAGGAGAACCTGGTGTTCTCCATTATTCCGTATCTCGGCAATTTCGGACAGACAACGAAGCTCTATGATGCGAGCGATAACCGGATCAGTGGTTCATTGTTCAATGGTCCGACCTGGGGAACTGCTCCGGATGGAGTGAATGCAAAAGTGGTGTTCGATGGTGTGAATGACTATGCGAGCTTCGGTGATGTGCTCGATGATGATGGAGTCAGCGACCTGCTCATCGAAATGTGGGTCAGAGTTACCGCCAGCAATGGTACCAAGGCGATCTTCATGGCAAAGAAGCCGGGTGTGCTTTCTTCGAGTCTCGGATTTGGAATCTGCCGTGATTCAACGGATAACCTGGTAAAGTTCGACATCGCCGACGGAACGAACCGTGCGACTGCATCCTCAGCTTCTACGCTTCTCCAGAACATCTGGAAGCATGTAGCGATCTCCATCGATCGGAACGGCAACATCGTGATCTATATGAATGGTGTTGCGGGGACAGGAGTGTCATGCGCGACAGTGGCGAGCGTGACGAATGCATCCAATATGACCCTTGCCAGAGACTCGAACGGAACCGAATTCGGCGCCGTTGAGTATGGAGCCTTCCGAGTATATAACTTCGGAGCCGGTAACATCCCGGCAAACATCTCCACCATCATCGCGGACCACTACAACGCCGAGAAAGCGATCTTCGGATTATGATGTATCTAATCGGATCATTAGAGCTGCTGAAGCAGTTGTTCCCTTCCCATGATTGGGAGCATGCGCGAGTGAGCCTGGATGGAGCTGAAGGTGTCATTGAAGCAGAGGTGACTCCGGAGATCGAACAGGGTCTTCAGGGTGAGGGAGTGTTGGTGTTGGAGCATGCAGATGCAATCGAATATTTGAACGATCCCGATATGATTGGTATCTGGGTCCCTGAATCAGAAGGTATTGAATGAGCAGCTATGAATATTCCATTGCCGGCCGGACCGTTCACCTGGCATCGACCATCACTCCGAAACGGATCAGTGAGTTCTGCACGATCTTCGGAAAGAAGAAGCTCTCTGAGCTCATCATCCCCGGCGCGGAGAAGATCAATGATGCAGCATCCGGGATGAACCGGATGCTCCTGGACGCCATGGGTGATGCGGACCTAGCTCGAAGGATCCTCTGCACCTGCACGGATGCGGAGATCTCCCTGGAGGAAGCCGCGGAGGTGGACAGCGAGATCGTCGGGAGGATTGCCACCGATTTTTTTTTGCTCTTGATTGTGAAATACTTCAGGCAGCCGAAGTAGCGAAACGGCATGGATCCATCTCCGGAGAGGATCCTACAGAATCATTCAGCGAGGCTGACGAAGACTATCCCCGACATCTTCGCAGCCTCGTTCTGTTTGTGTCCGGAAGCAAGCCGGGAGACTGGCAAGATCTGTGGTCCCGCTGGCGGTATAGCGATGTGATCGAACTCCTCCTGGTGAAGCTGGACCGCTGGGAAGAGGACATCGATGCGATCAGCAATCTGGACATAGAATTCGCCGAGCAATTGAACACACACCTTCTCATTAAAATCCTGCAGAGACTATGAACACTGTTGAGATCAAACTTGTCATCAATGGTAAAGAAGCGATCGCCACTCTCCAGCTGACGGACGATAACGTCCAGAAGATGGCCGACCACCTGCAGCAGATGGGACAGAAGGGCGCGAACAGCGTCGATCTGATCCGGCAGCGGTATCAGACCCTCGTTGCATTGATGGAGTCGCAGCCGCTCGGATCAAAAGAGTTCGAAGAACTCTCCATGATGACAGCCCAGGCTCGGAAGGAACTGGACGCAGCCGAAGCGATGATGCAGAAGACCACCGGCACAACAGGCAGCGCACGCATGGCCGTGACCTCCTTCTCCCAGACACTCTCGGACTCCACACAGTTCCAGAATGGATTCCGGTACGGGATGATGGCCGTCTCGAACAACTTGGAACAGATGTTCACCGCTCTCGGCCGAGTCAAAGAGGAGAGCGCTGCGACCGGACAGTCGATGGGTAAAACCTTGGTCGCAGCTCTGAGCGGACCGGGTGGAGTGATGATCGCACTCAGTTCGGTATTGGTGTTATTGCAGATATTGCCGGGATTGCTCGAAGAAAACGAGCAAAAGATGGAGGATTTTTCCCTCAAGACCCTCGAAAATGCTGCTGCATTGTCTGAGAATGCAGAGGCGATTCGTAAGGTCACCCAGGAGCTGGAAGGGATGGGCGAGGGTGAGATTCTTGATGCAATAATCACACTGGAGAACCAGATCCAGATGTCCTCCGATCGGTCCATTAAGAATATCCAGTCATGGACTAGTAATCTCAAATCCTTCCTCAATGCACGATACGGTTTCAACTTTGATCTCACAGGCGGTGAGGGTGAACAGGCGGTCCTCCTGGAGAAAAGCAAGAAGGCGGCTGAAGAGGAGCTCGCGAATCGGAGCCGGGTGAAGATCCTGGAGGATGAGATCAATGCATTGAAGGAAGCGCAGAACAAGAAGGGTGTGGATCTTCGTGAGAACCTGGCACAGATCGAAGCGAAAGAGCGGGAACGAACTCAGCTGCTGAAATCGGACAATGAACTGTTGAACGAGCAGGCAGAAGAGACGATCCGGCTGCAGCGTGCACAAGTCGATGCAATGATCGATGGATACGAAAAGCAGAAGGCGGCCGCCAATGTCGCATTCGAAGAGGCCAAAGCAGGACTCCAGGAGGAGCTGCGCGTTAAACAGATCTCTCAGTATCAGTACACTGAATTGCTGAAGACGGAAGAGACCAAGAGAAACAATGAGCTCGCGAAGATCGAAGCAGAGCGGTCCTCCAGGACTATCGATTTGAGAGTGGATGCACTTCGTCGCATGGCGGCCATGGATGCTACAGAGTTTCAATCTAAGATCGATCTTGATGAACGCATCGCACTATCGAAAGCGACCACTGAAGAAGAGCGTCTTCGCATCACAAAGGAGTTCGCCATCAAACGGGTGGAAGCCGAAGCGAACGCACAGATGGCAATTCTTGAGATCGAGCGGCAAGCCATCCTTGCCAAACTGAAGAATGCCCCAGCCGGTTCAAAGGAGCGCGAGGGACTGATCAACTCTCTGGATGCGAACGATGATGCCATCCAGGGCGTATTGCGGATGGTGCAGCAGAAGAAGACTGCGATCACTACCGGGTTTAATATCGACTTCAGCGCATTGGCAGGTCTTGATACAATTGCAGGCCGAGAGAGGGAACTGGCGGAGGAACAGCAGAATCTGAGTAAGGCCACAACCGATCAGCAACGAGATGCAATCCGGCAGAGAATTGAGGATCATAAGGCTGCACTGGCTCAGATGTCGTACAGTGAAGAGGATTTCCGCCGTGATCTATATTCAGGAATGCAATCGCTTTATAGCCAAGTCGCGCAACTGATCAGTCAGAACATTCAGCAAGATGCCGATGCGAAGCTGCAGCAGTTGGATGAATCATACCGGATCCGCGATGAGCGCATCCGAGCGGACCAGGAAGCTGCACTGAACCAACTGCAGATGGAGCAGGAATCCGTCGTTGCTCAGGCGACCACGAGTGCTCAAAAAACACAGATCAATAAGAACTATGCCGAGCAGCGGAAAGCGATTGAGAAACAGTATGCTGCAGCTGCAACACAATCGGAACGTGCAAAAGAGGCTGAAGCGAAACAGATCAAACTGGAGGCATTCGAGGCACAGAAGAAGCTCAGTTATTTGACCGCGACGATCAATATTGCGGAAGGTATCACCAGGATCCTAGCAACCGTTCCTCCGCCGTTCAATATTCCGCTCATTGCATTGACCGCCGCCTCCGGCGCCATCCAGCTGGCAGCGATCTCGAACTCCAAACCGGGATTCAAAGACGGTGGAGTGTTCCGTGAAGATGGACTTGTTCGCGGTCCAGGTGGACCACTGGATGATGCAGTGAACGCACGTTTAAGTGATGGTGAGTTCGTTGTCAATGCTCGTTCTACTGGACGATATAAAGAACTGCTGGAGGCGATCAACAGCGGCGGACCGGTAGCGTTCATGGCCGCAGGCGGAAGGTATGAACGGCTTCGAGCGGCCGAGAATATGGTGATGCGATCACTCCCGTCCTCCATGGCAATAGGATCTGTGATCAGCGATGCCCGGTCTATTGATACGAGTCGCATCGAAGCGAAGCTCGAACAAGGTGTTCAAGCGATCAAAGATATGGCATTAATGGTGAATATCGACGGTGAAAAAGTGACCGCCGTCGTGGAAAAACAACAGCAATTGGACAAAGAAAAGACCTACTGATGGCGATCGTAACCAAAGACCTTGGAAGCATTGCAGTCCGAACAGGAACGCTGAATGTAATGCTTTATTATGACGATACGATGGTATCGTCGTCCTCCCACATCCCGACAGCTGTAGCATCCTTCGTGAACATTGGAGAGGTGCTGGATCGCCTTGAACGCAAATCCGGCATCTTCGAGATTGGCGATATGACTGTGCAGATCCGCGATGATTATTCTAACTACGTCGCTGGGGTATGGTATAAACTCCTGCATGGATCCGAATTGCAGATCCGGTTTTATTTGGACGAAGGAGCTGGAGACACATTCCTGTTCTGGGGATACCTGGACAATGTGGCGACACAAGTTACAGAGGTCTTCGTCGGCGCGGAAGGAGCATCCGGCCGATACGTGCGCGGTCATAAAGTGAAGCTGCTATCTCTCATGAAGAAGATCACCAGCGCCTCCATTGCTTCTCTCATGAGCACCATTCAGAGTGCGAATCCTGAATATTACACCGGCGGAGCTCACTATTTGTCCATCCGGAGACTGTTCTCATCTTTCATTCAGAATGCTCTGGGAGCGACATACTTCGACCAAGATTCATCGATCGTGATCAATTCATCGAACAACCTGCAGTACGCCTATAGAACCGGAACTCTTCCGACTTACACTTATAACTTCGTCGGCCTGGATAAACTGTTCATGTGTCTAGACAGTAGCGGTAACTTCAATTTTTACACAGATACTGACTCCAGCTATCCGAACTGGACTGGTCGGTACTCAACGGCAGGTGAGCTGCTGAAGGCATTATCGCTAGAGTTCGGTGTTGTCCCGCGATACTTTTGGGACATCGCCAACTCACGACATTGTTTCGAACTGCAGGAGCGAGGCAGGAATGGATCCTTCGTCACCTTCCCTTCAGGAATGCTAAAATCTTCCTCCATCCAGCCAGTTTCAGAGATGAAAGCAGCCGATGTGAAGACGATTCGTGTGAATGATACTGCTTACGTCTCTTCAAGGAGCCCACAAAAGACCAATCATGAGATTGAGATCCAGGTGAACTTCATTGCCGGTCTCATTACGGGTGACCATTCTACCGGAGTGGATTGGTATGAACAGCTCGTGATCTTCAACTCAGGCACGCTGTATGACATTTATAAAGCGAAATATTGGGATGTTTCTACCGGATCAATGACGGATACAGGATTGATTGCTGGGAGTGTCAATCATACAATGGATGCCGTGAGGAAGCTATACGATGGGATGTTCATCACTCGCACAAAAAAAGTCATACGGCGCGTATATCGCGGGATAAAAGGAAGTGTGGACGGAGGTGCAACCTACAAGCATACGGTCCTTGTCCCAGGCTGCAGAACACAGATCCACGATGGAATTGCAAGTGCAAATTATTATGCAAATGAGGTTAAAAAATCCATGAACCGAAATGAAGCCACAATAGATTGGATTGGTGAGTAATGCCGACACTTCACTTACGATACAATATCACAAACTCACTTCCTTCCCAGGCGGATGCGCTGCACTCTCGTCTTTTCACGGTGGATTTTGTCGATGATAGGCAGATCGAAGAAGTTAAGGAACGTGACACTTTGTTAAACCGAACCTTTGCTGAAGATGTCTTGGGGATCCGCAGGAAGCTGATGGTATTTCTTCGAACAACCGCTGTTAAAGACAACATCGATTTCCTCACATCATTCTTCAACGCACCCTATAAATGGGCCCTTGTCCCTGAATCCGGATACTATTTCAACCTGGGCACAAATGCAGCGCCGGTGGCAGTTCCTGTTGTTTCGGATATGCGCGATCTGCAGATCTCTGTCCCAGGACTCACCAAGGATGGCCTCCGACTTGTAACGGCCGCCATCTATTCTCGGCCCTCAGCACCGGTGATCAGTTCCTCAGCGGTAACATCCTCGGAAATTGAGGTATCGTTCACAACTGAATCACTGAAATACCGTTTGTTTAGGGCTGTATCAAGCGGTGGCACATTGACTAATGTCGCGACGTCCGCCACTCTTTTAGCACTGGATGGTGGGCTCGCATCTGGAACACCATATTATTACAAAGGTTCAGTCGTTACGATCGGAGGGGAGTCGGAATTGTCGGCGGAAGTTACGATTACGACGGCTTAAAAGTCCGTCTCAAAATGATGGCACAGCCGTCTCAAATTGATGGCACGTTACAGCTGTTTTGCTGAGGAAATTTACGACAGAGTGGGTAAAAAAGTGGCGTGAAAATCGGCGAATGAGGGGTATCCATCGGTCAATTGCAGCCTGATGGAAAGGGTTCTAAA
>JAVBYA010000430.1 GCA_030824295.1 Bacteroidota bacterium | reverse complement strand
TATGGATTCCATCCGCTACCTGCTCCGGTATTGGGAACGGAACTGCGGCGATGAAGAGGCCATCACGCGGATGACGCTCATCCTGGATGCCGAGGCAGGGATCCTCGATTCCTATCCGTTCTCACGCAGAACGATTTGGAACCTCCGTGACTTCAAACGAAAGGCACTGTTTGCCAAAGAGAATCCCGAGCGGAAGGAGATCATCATCGGCAATCCGTTCTGGCGTGAACCGCACAGGGTGAACGATCCGTTCGACCTCTTCACCTCGGTGCTGGCGCAGGATATCCGAAGCCGAAGTGAGCGTGCGTTCGATGCGCAGCTGCTGACCTTTTACGGCGGTGACCCCGACTCTTTGTTCCCGCTGCTGTACCGGAAGGGGATCAGCAACCAGGCCCTGCAGTCGAGCTACGATTCCATCATCACGGACATCGAGGACGAGTTCATCACATTCGTTTCCATCACGGCCGGATGGTGGGTGCCGACCGGCAATGCAGCAATGCTGGGGAACCATCCGGAGATCGGATTCAATATGGGTGGGATGCGTCACGGCTACAGTGCCGATCTGATGATCCTGTTCCGCTTCCTGGATTCCAAGTCCTCCTACACCGTGCGCAAGGACGGGACGCCGGTATCGACCGACCATTTCTTCGGCGGATATATCGCCGGCCAGCTGGGGTACGACATCGTGCGGCAGAGAGCGTTTGACCTCTCCGTGCTGTGCGGCATCGCGTACGATGGATTCGATGCCTTACCGGCGAGCAATGCCAATGCGAATGATAATGTGAATATCGGCAGCTTGAACCTCAATATCGGATTCGGCGGCCGTTACTATCTGGAAGAGTTCCGCTCCAGTTTTCTGACAGCGGAAGTGCGGTACAATTTCGTTGATTACAGCAATCCGGGCGGGACGGACCTCTCCGGGAACAGCTGGTCGTTCCGGATAGGGTACAACTTCGCTTCCAGCTGGCAGTACGAACTCCTTCGTGAGCTGGGAGCATATTAATAGAATAATCATTAGATTACCGATATGAACATAAACCTGTGGAGCACCGTGAAACGATCCATCGTCCTTTTACTGACCGTTGCCGCATTTGCTTCCGCACAGAACAGTGCCGGTGATGCGGCGAACATCGAACCGCGCTTCATCATCGATACGCCGACCGCCGGGCTGCTCAAGCGGGGAGCATTCTCGCTGGAATCCAATTTCTTCCAGGACGGCGGATTGATGTTCGGTCTGTATGCGGGTGCACTGGACCGGTTGACCTTCGGTATCTCATACGGCGGAGTGGGTGTGATCGGAAAGACCGCAGTGACGATGCAGAAACTCCCGGGCGTGATGGTCAAGTACCGTCTGTTCGATGAGAGTGAAGCGATGCCTGCCATTGCATTCGGGTTCGACTCCCAGGGGAAAGAGACCTATCTTGATTCTCTCGAACGCTTCACCATCAAGTCGCGCGGCATCTTCATCGCTGCCAGCAAGAACTATGCGTTCCTCGGATATCTTTCGTTCCACGGCGGCGTGAACTGGTCCATGGAGAAGAAGGACGGGGACAAGGATATGGATGTGTTCATGGCGGTGGAAAAATCCCTCGGCCAGGAATTGTCGCTGCTTGCAGAGTATGACTTCGCATTCAATGACAGCCACGGTCGCGCAATTGGTCAGGGAAAAGGGTATCTCAATGCGGGCATCCGCTGGTCGCTGGCGAACGGACTCACACTTGGTTTCGACCTGAAGAATGTGGTGAAAAATCAGCAGAATGTGACCTTTGCAAACCGGACACTCAAGGTGGAATATGTCCGGACACTCTAATGAGTGATGGAAGTGCAATGGATATTGGAGATATTGAACAGAACAGCACTCTATTATAACGGAACCCATTCCAACCGCAAGGAACCCGATTAAACCTTCGCTACAACGCCGCCGTCAACATTGAAACCCAGTCCGCATTATGGTACATTACACCATTGATGCTTTGTTTGGGAGGAATGATTTCCCCTCTTCTTCTGTTCATAGTATTGGTAACCTATTGTGAGGTGTGATATGAAAGCTGTGCTGTCAACTCTCCTGGGCGTAAGCGCCCTGCTCGTTTCCGGATGCTATACCGAACTGACCACGATCGAACCCAGTGACCGTACGGAGTATTATTCTTCCGAGGCCGTAACGGAAGATGGTACTACGACGATCAATAATCACTATTATCTGGACGATGAGTACCGCCGCTCGCGGCTCCGCGTATCGTTCAATTACTACTATCCGAGCTATTCCTCCTGGATCGGCAGTTACTATAATTCATATTTCAACGATCCGTACTGGGGAATGTATCATCGCCCGTACTGGTATCATGATCCGTACATGCCGTTCTATCATCCGTTCTACGATCCGTGGTATCCGTATTATCACCCTATTGCGTACTATCCGGTGTATTATCCGTACCCGGTCTATTACGGCGGTCCGGTCACTTTGGCGGGCAGCAATGTGCCGACACGGCCGCGCTCGGATGGACCGACGCGTGATCCGGGACCAGGTGTGCGGGACAGACCATTGCCGACGCCGGCGATCACGCCTGTTGTTGCTACAGACGGAGGTTCTGCGAACGAACCAGAAGTGAACAGACCGCGTCCGGTGCGGGAGCCCGAAAAAGGTTGGTGGGAAAAGGATGGAACGGAACGGCCTTCCATTACACCAACAACCCGTCCGACCCGACCGACGAACATTGCACGGCCTTCGATCGTGAATGAACCGCGTCGTCCGGCAGCGAATGACCCCAAGACCGATGAGGCACCGCCGCGTCCGTCCGGCCGTCCCGCAGCGGATGATCCGAAGAGCAACGACACACCGAGCCGTCCGCATGGACGCCCTGCTCAAGTGGACCGCCCGAGTGAAGCGCCGGTATACACGCCGCCGGCAAAGAAACCGACGCAAAAGAACGATGGAGAGACCGCGCGACCGCGGGAATCGTCACGGCCGTCGTACACTCCTCCGTCACAACCGTCCACGCCGCCGCAATCGGCTCCTCCGCAGTCCGCTCCTCCAAGGAACAGCGGCGGTTCCACCGGTAACGGACGTTCGAGGGATTGATATGAAGAACAATGCACATGCAGCGATCATTCTTCTTACCGCGGCGGCGCTGTCCGTGGCCGGATGCTACACGCAGTTGATGACCCCGCAGGAGTTCGTCCAGGTGCGCCGTTCGGTGCAGGGCGGAACGGCAGCGGGACCGAGCAACGCGTTCACGGTGAACTATAATCAGTCATGCGTCACATGCCATTCGGTGAATGAACTGAACGAGCGTGCGGAAGAGATGGAATATTATGGTATCCGTTCCGTTCATAATGGATATCTGCTTTCCTCGCAGGATTGGCTTGCACCGGTGGCAGGAGGATTCACAGGAAGCGGGGGTTCACCTGACCCGATCATTCTCTATCCGGAACCGATACTGTGGCCGACGAATCAACCCGTCCGTTCATCCTGGTGGCAGCCGTCAGGAGGAACGACCACTGTAACGCGGCCGCGTACGGATGGACCGACACGAGATCCGGGTGCGGGCCGGGACCGTTCACCGGTGTACACACAACCTTCTGCACCGCCCGCTTCACCTGCGCCGCCATCGGGAGCTGCGAGCACGACGACAACATCCACAACAACGAAGCCGGCGTCCTCGGCACCGGCTGAAACAACACGCAGCCGCGAGAGCAGCGACACTTCCGCACCTTCATCCAGCCGTCCGCGTACGGACGGCGCAACGCGGGATGACAGTACCAACCGTCCGCGGTAAACATCCTTTTGGGGAATATCATGCGATCCATAGCACGTCTGACGATCAGTACACTCCTTTTCAGCACATTCCTTTCCGCTCAATTCTCCGATGATGCCGTCCGATTCACCCGGGGCACCGGTACGGGTGCGCGTCCGCTCGGAATGGGGAATGCGTATATCGGTGTGGCGGACGATTTCAATGCCGCCATGTGGAATCCTGCCGGACTTGCGCAGATGCGCCGGCTGGAACTGATGGGCGGGATCTCCAATAGCGGTCAGACGAACTCGTCGACCTACTTCAATGCCACGAAGGATGCCGACGCTTCCGCAACATCGATAGACAATATCGGATTCGTTTTCCCGTTCCCGACGGTGCAGGGGAGTTTCGTTGTTGCGTTCGGATATCACCGGTATGCCGATTTCGGAAGAGAGGCATCGTTCAGCGGTTTCAACGACCGGAGTTCCATCATCCCGTCACTCTACGATGCGTCGGTAGCATTCGATATTCCCTATAATGTCTATTTGACCAATAAGTTCGGATATACAGCGGTTCAAAAGGATGTACAACAGAGCGGTACGATCAAGGAATCCGGCAGTCTTGGCGTGTGGACCTTCTCCGGTGCAGTGGATATTGAAGAGAACATCTCTTTGGGTGTCTCATTGAATGTCTATTCAGGACGGTATGAGAATGTGCGGAACTTCCTGGAGGAGGATACACGGAATGTGTACGGGAATACATCGCCGGCTCTTCCGGCGGATTCGGCCTACCTTCGCTTCAATAAGTTCTACCTTGACAGTTATGTGAACAGCGAATTGAGCGGCAGCAACATCACCATCGGTCTGATGTACCGGTCCGAAACGTTCCGTATCGGTGCGGTAGCACGGGGTCCTTTGACCATGAACGTGAACGAGGATTATTCGAACGAAGGGGAGAGCGTCTATGATGCCACCGGCGGTTGGGCCCTCCTTAATGCCCCAACGACAAAATACTCCTATGCCGTACCGAACGATTCCATGGGGCCGAACGAATACGGCATCATCGCTCCATGGACGCTCGGAGTGGGTGCGTCCCTCTATCTGATGCCGGAACTGCTGCTGTCCGCAGATATCGAATTGACCGACTGGACGCAGATCGAATGGGCAGACAATGCGTATCTGGAGAAAGAGAATCTGAAACTGCAGCAGCAGTTCCGTTCTGTTGTCGCATTCCGGTTCGGTGCAGAGCTCGATGTTCCGCACACGGACCTGCGGCTTCGTGCCGGTTACGGGATAGAGCCGTCCGTAAATGCGAACGATCCGAGTTCCTTTGACAAGACGACGTTGAGCGGCGGACTCGGATACTTCCTGCAGCGGAACGTGATGCTCGATGCAGGAGCCTCCTACACTTCCACGTCATCGTACAGGAACCAGTATTCGATCCCCGGACTCACCGACCCGGCGCGGCTGAACGAATCCATCACCGGACTGCTGGTGAATGTCGGGATCAGCTACCGGTTCTGACGGGACCGGCCATTCTTCATCGAAACCATCCGTCCGCCGGCGGGGTGTATTTTCCGGTTGAGATTGGCGCAGAGTTTCAATAGTTTATAGTCTCACATTCGCAGTCTTCAGGGGAACGCACGATGTTCGGTAATAAATCGACGACGATCTCGGCCGATCAGCAGAAAGAGCTGATCACGCGGCATCTGCGCTCAGCAGATGAGCTGGTCCGCGCCCGGAATTTCGACGCCGCGCTCGAAGAGATCCGCAAAGCCCTCAATATCGATCCGAAACACTCCTTGGCCCGCTCCTTCCAGCAGCGCATCCTCCTGATCCAAAAGCAATCCGCATCACCGGACGACCATAAGCCGAAAGGGCCGACGCAGGAAGAGACGACGGCGATGATCTCGCAGCATTTTGCCGTGGCCGAACAGATGATTGCCAAGCATATGTACCAGGATGCGCTCAAGAAGATCGCAGAGGTCTATGCGGTCGACCCCGGCAATCACTTCGCCAAAGCGTATTCGGACCGTATCGAACAGCTCATCCTGGAGCAGGAACAGATCGGCACCAAGATCTTCCGCGATGCCGTGGCGCCGCAGTCATCGGACGACGATATCGTAGGAACGGTTCAGCCGGACCGGGGCAGCATCGAGATGTATGAAGAACTGCTGAAGGAGGCATGGTTCGACGGGAAAGTGACGCCGGAAGAGGAGAGTCAGCTGAAGGAAGTGCGCGAAGTGTTCGGCATTACCGACGATGAGCATAGTGTGGTGGAAAAGCGGGTGAAGACCCGTTCGTACATTGAAGCACTGAAGTTCGCCTGGAAGGACGGAGTGATCTCGGACATGGAGCGGTCCGTGCTGGAGATGATGCGCCGGCGCTACAGTATCTCGCCGGAAGAGCATAGTGAGATCGACCATATGGTCCAGGAAGCGAAGAAAGGGGTCAAACCCAAAGCGCGTATCCTTATCGTGGAACCGGACAAGACGATCTTGGTCTCGCTCATGAAAGCGCTCCAGATGCACAATTTCGAAGTGATCATGGCCACCCGCGCTGAAGATGCCCTGCAGGTGATGATCCGGCAGACCCCTAAGCTCATTGTCAGTGAGACCATCTTCCCGCCCGGGATGATGGATGGTTTCGCATTCTATAAGAAGATCCAGGAACATCCGGCGCTGAAGACCACGCCGATCTTCTTCCTGACCGATGCACACCGGCAGAACGTGATCCGCGCTGCCATGCGCATGGGATTCGACCTCTGTCTCCCGAAACCGATCGACATGGACCTGCTCATCGCCGCCATCGAAGGCCGGCTGCTGCTGAAATAGCCCCGTTTTTCACCATACATCCTCTGTATAATTATACACTGCAGAATCATCGTCACAATCGGTGCTCTTTCCCTTGCATTCATCCGTATGGCAGGGTACCTTTGTAGTATACTCTTCCTTCCATCATCCTATCAATTGACCGGGTATCCATGAAACGTTCCGCCACCATACTGCTGCTGCTCATGTGTTCGATCCTCACCGCCCAGCCCAAACGGGAGTTCCGTGCCGCCTGGGTGGCCACCGTTTCCAATATCGACTGGCCGCTCAGCAAGAATCACTCTGCCACACAGCAGAAGGCCGATGCGATCGCGATCCTGGACAAACACAAGCTGAACAACATCAACGCCATCCTGCTGCAGGTGCGTCCTTCATGTGATGCCTTCTATCAGGGAGGTCTGGAACCGCTCTCCGAATATCTTGTCGGCACCCAGGGCGGGAACCTGAGCTCATACTACGACCCGCTGCAGTTCTGGATCGATGAAGCGCACAAGCGCGGCATGGAACTGCACACATGGTTCAATCCGTACCGAGCGGTCGTCTCGGCCGGCAGCAGTGTCCACGCAACGCACATCAGCAAGACGAAACCCGAATGGATCATCACCTACGGTGCGAGTCCGTACAAACTGCTCGACCCCGGGATCCCTGCTGTGCAGAACTACTCTCTGAGCGTGATCATGGATGTGGTGCGGCGGTACAACATCGACGGCGTACATTTCGATGACTATTTCTATCCGTACGGCGGCATGGGCAATCAGGACAGCGCCACCTTCGCCAACTACAAGGGTGCATTCACCAGCATTGGCGACTGGAGACGGAATAACGTGAACAGATTCATTGCGTCGGTACACGACAGCATCAAATCGGTGAAGCCGTGGGTGAAGTTCGGTGTGAGTCCGTTCGGTATCTGGAAGAGCGGAACGCCTTCCGGTGTTTCCGGACTGGATGCATATTCGGCGATCTACTGCGATGCAGTGAACTGGCTGCAGAACAAGAAAGTGGATTATATCACTCCGCAGATGTACTGGGTGATCGGCGGAGGGCAGGACTACAGCAAGCTGATGCCGTGGTGGGTCACGCAGCTGAACGGCCGGCATTTGTATTCCGGTAATGCAGTGTACCGCCTCTCCGCTACGGAGAGCAATTGGCCCGCATCGGAGATCCAGAACCAGATCAATCTGAACAGAGTGAATGAGAGAGCGCTCGGGTTCGTCGCGTTCAGTTCCAAGTCCATCTCCAATAATCTGAAAGGGATCCAGGATTCCCTCCGCAACAATCAGTTCAAATATCCTGCACTGCACCCCACCATGCCGTGGCTGGACAATGTGCCGCCGCTGGCGCCGATGAACCTTACCTCGACCGTCTCCGGCAGTTCCGTACAGCTGCAGTGGCAAAAAGGAGGAACAGCATCGGACGGGGATACGTCCGGATATGTCGCGATCTACCGCGCCCAGTCGCCGGACACCGTGAACATCAGCAATGTGAAACAGATCATTGCGATCACCACGCGGGATACACTGCGGTATACGGATAACGGACGGTCGCTCGGTGCAACATACCGGTACGTTGTGACGGCATTCGATAAACTCCACAACGAGAGTTCTGCCACCGCAAAACTTTCCGTAACGGTCGTGGGTGTCGAACAGGAGCAGAGTGTACCGCTCCGGTTCACTTTGCAGCAGAACTATCCGAACCCGTTCAATCCGTCCACGACCATCAGTTTCGAACTGCCGGCTCCCGGACAAACGACACTGACCGTGTACGATATCGTGGGACGAGAGGTCGCCGTACTCGTCAACGAACTGCGTGATGCAGGAACACACAGCGTGCAGTTCAACGGTGCGAACCTTGCCAGCGGTGTGTATCTGTACCGGATCGCTTCCGGTGCATTCGTGCAGACCAGGAAGATGGTGCTCCAAAAATAAATGCACGGTGACCGTCGTCCGGCAGCATGGATACACATGCAGATGACGGTCACCGGCACCACAGCGGGAACGATTCTTCCTGCTGCCCATGTTACTATATAAGCACGCGCTTTATTCGATAGCCCCGTTCCGGTTCCGACCTCCGTTCCGCCGCACCGATACTGCAAATATCCTTATTTACCGCCTGTTTTCGCCCTTTTCCACATCGCTGTAAATTGATACTCGCTCGTTTATTGGCTATATTCTTAATAGAAATGCGCAAAATTTCCCATTATTCCGGAATATCATGGTAGTATTTACTGAGCAACGCATCGATGCATTGCTGTCCGCGGTCCGTTCCAAGACGATCGCCGTCGTCGGGGATGTGATGATCGACCGTTACATCTGGGGGAGTGTCAACCGCGTCTCTCCCGAAGCGCCGGTACCGGTGGTAGAGGTGGAGAGCGAATCCTCACGGCTGGGAGGAGCAGCAAATGTGGCGAACAATATCACAGCATTGGGCGCGAAGGCGCTGTTGGTCGGCGTGGTCGGGAACGACAGGAGCGGCGAGGAATTCCGCGCCATTCTGGAACGCCAGGGAACATCGGCCGAAGGGATCGTGACCGATGCGGCACGTCCGACAACGGTGAAAACACGTGTGATCGCGCATAATCAGCATGTGGTGCGCATCGACAGCGAGGAGAAGAAGGATGTACCGGAGGAGGTGCAGGAGCGTCTCTTCGCAGTGCTGGAACAGCGCATCGGTTCCCTGGATGCCATCATCATCGAGGATTACAACAAAGGAGTGGTGGTAAAATCCCTTATCCGCCGCATCATCGACTTGGCGAACAAGCACAAGAAGATCGTCACCATCGATCCGAAATTCCATAATTTCTTCGAATACACGAATGTGACCGTCTTCAAGCCGAACAAGAAAGAGACGGAAGAGGCGCTCGGCACGAAACTTCGGAATGACGATGAAGTGATCGCAGCCGGCAGAACGCTGCTGGAAAAACTGAAGGCAGAGAATGTGCTGCTGACGCGCAGCGAGAAAGGGATGAGTCTCTTCGAACAGAACGGGACGATCACGCATATCCCGACCAAAGCACGCAATGTGGCCGATGTGTCCGGTGCCGGTGATACGGTGATCGCGACACTCACGGCGATGATGGCCTCGGGAGCCACCTTCACTGAATCCTCAGCATTGGCCAACTACGCCGGCGGTATCGTCTGCGGCGAAGTGGGCATCATCCCTATCGAACCGTCTGCGCTGCGCGCAGCGGTCCTGGAGCATTAAGCCGATGGGACGCGTCTATACGTTACCGGAACTGACGGAACAGCGGCAGCGCTGGAAGCAGGAAGGGAAGAAGGTCGTCTTCACCAACGGTGTGTTCGACATCCTTCACCGCGGGCATGTGGAGTATCTTGCCAAGGCCAAAGCGCTCGGTGATGTGCTGATGCTCGGATTGAATTCGGATGCCTCCGTGAAACGGAACAAAGGTCCGCTGCGGCCTATCGTGCCGGAAGGGGACCGAGCGTTCGTGCTGTGCCATCTGGCCAGCATCGATGCCGTGTGTCTCTTCGACGAGGATACGCCGATCGATATCATCTCCTCCCTCGTGCCGGATGTTCTGGTGAAGGGGGCGGACTATACGCCCGAGACGATCGTCGGACGCGATGTGGTGGAAGCCTCCGGCGGGACGGTGCGGACGATAGAGTTCGTGCCGGACCGGTCCACGTCCGGTATCGTTGAGACCATCCTGCAGCGGTTCGTAACGAAATAATCGATGACCAAACGCGTCTCAAAAATAGCGCTGTACACCATCCTCTCCGTCCTGCTGACGGCGGGCGGGTTCGCGCTGTTCACGCAGACGCCGATGTTCCGCGAGACACTCCGCTCCACGCTCTACACATTCCTGGAGAATGAGGTCAATGCGGACATCTACATCGGAGAGATCAACGGCAACCTGTTCACCGGATTGACGGTGGATACGGTGATGATGTATGTGGATGGTGCGCCGTTCGTGGAATCCGGATCGATCTCCATCCAGTACGATCTTTTAGACCTGCTGAACGACCGCATCACGGTCGATACGCTCACCATCGAGAACCCTTCGGTCCATCTTATCCGCTGGAAGAACGGGGAATGGAACGTGAACCGTCTTGCAGCGGCACCTCCTTCCGGCGACACGGCCGCATCGCCGCTCCGCGTGTCGGCGGGAAGACTGCGCATCGTGAATGCGGCATTCCATTTGATTGATTCCACCGGTGCGTTCGATTCGGTGATGACGGACCGGAACGGCCGGCGGGTGATCAATTACAGCGATGTGCATCTGGAGCAGGTGAACATCGAGCTTTCGGGGATGTATTCTGCGGCAGCCCTCAGCGCCACGCTCCATCATCTGTCGTTCGCAGCCCGCCGGGAACAGTTCACACTGCTCAAGCTGAGCGCGCACGTGATGCGGACCAAGGACAGCAGTGCGGTGCGGAACCTTTCCATCACCACGCCCTCATCGACGGTGGAACTGTCCGCACGGATCGGCGGTGTGGATGTGTTCGATATCGCCGGATTGGACCGATTGCGGTCTGCGGAGGTCGACCTGACCGTTGCGCCGTCCACGTTCCTCTCCTCGGACGTGACGTTGTTCCTTCCGTCGCTCGATTTCCTGAAAGGGAATGTAACGTTGGATGGAGCGATGCAGGGGGATTTCGAGAACCTGTCGGTGCGCTCCCTGAATGCATCGTTCGGCGGTTCGACCGTCTCCCTTTCCGGGACCGTTTCCAATATCTATCAGCCCCGCGAACTCCGTTTGAATGTCGTCTCCAGTAATTCCACCGTTGAACCGGGCGATCTGCCGGCGCTGATGCCGTATTTCGATATACCGGATTATTCCGGACTTGGTCCGCTCTCCTTCGACCTGCAGTTCGTCGGGAAACCGCTCGACTTCCTCGCCATTGCCAAGGTGCGTTCTGCTGCCGGCACAGTGTCGGTGGACGGACAGATGGTCATCACCGAGGACAATATCCATTATAAAGGGATCCTGGCCGGCGAGGATGTGAAACTGGAGAAGGTGTTCGCGTCCGAAGAATTCCTGTCGCGGCTCAATACGAAGATCTTCATTGAAGGGAGCGGAACGTCGCTTGCCACGCTCAATTCCGAGGCTCGCATCGACATTGATTCCTCGATGTTCCGCAACATCCCCATTGCATCGACAACGATGCGCATCGCCGCGCGTGATAACAGCATTGAGACGGACCTTTCGCTCCGTTCGCAGGACGGTTCGGTCACGGCCAAGGCATATGCAGATTTTGCCGACGATTCGCTTCCGGTGTACTATCTCAGTGCAGCGGTCCGCGGGCTGGACCTGGCGCCGATCGTGCGGGATGAGCACTACCGCTCGAATCTTTCATTCGAATTGGAGCGGACCGGTGCCGGGCTGACGTTGTTCGATAATCCTTCCGACACGCGGATCGAGTTCCAGCAGTCGACGTTCCAGGGGACGACATTCGATTCTGCCGCTGTCGTGCTGCAATGGCTGAAGGATTCCACGAACAGTGACAAAGTGATCGTCCGGTCGCCGGTGGTCGACGGGACATTGACGGGACAGTTCACATTCAACGGTCTTGTTGATGCCGTCGTCTCACATCTGGACGGATTCGGCAGACTGTATTCGAACCAGAGGCGTATCGTGGACACATCCTATGCTCAAATGCTGGATTCGGCAGCGGTGCAGGTGCAGGACAGCGGTTCGTTCCGTCCGGCCTCCATCACCTACGATCTGACCATGAAGAACCTTGTGCCTCTCTCCGTTGTCTTCAATTTCCCGCGCCTGGAGATCGTCGGGACGGCGAGCGGAGTGCTCAATGCGGGTGTTGGGGAGGGGTCCTCTTCCGGGACCATCGCAGTGGAGCGCGGCATCTATGCGGACACTTCTTCCCCGATCGGTCTGAAGCATGTCCGGCTTGAGTATCAGGTAAAGAATTTAGCGCAGGACCGGTTCGCTGCTTCACGGGATTCGCTGGAGCTGATGTTGAAACTGCGGGGGGATGAGATCGGGATCTCCAATACGGCCCTGCGAATGGCGGCGTTGGAGATCGATATTGCCAAACAGAAGGGGAGATTTTCCATCGCCTCCGATGTCGATTCCATGCTGAATTTCTCCGTTTCGGGCGGGCTGGTAGTGACGGAACAACAGGATGAAGTCCTGTTCGATACACTCTATGCAAAATACCAAGGGATCGATCTCAGTTCTGCCGGACCGTTCGTGCTGACCGTGTCTTCCCGTGGTGTCCACGTCGATTCAGCGCGGCTGATCCGCAGGGATGAGGATTTCTTCCTCAGCGGGAATGTCGATTTCCAGGGGAACATCAAGGCCGAAGCGAACATCCGGAACTTCGATCTGTCCGACATCTTCTTCATCAATACCTCCCGGTCCTACCGT
>JAVBYA010000099.1 GCA_030824295.1 Bacteroidota bacterium | reverse complement strand
GCTGAAGCTATCAACGCATATAATCACCTGCGTCCCCATCTTAGTCTCATGATGAAAACGCCAGATATGGTGTATGCTGCTTAACTCACAAACCTGTCAACTTACAGCCGGACGAGACATGATACAACATTACTTGTTCGGCTTCAGTGTACTCGTCAGGAGATACTCGCGGAACTGGCGGCGTTTGGCGATGACCTCATTGTGCGTCAGGTCCGTGTGGATGAAGAGCAGCCGGTGCTGCTGCAGTAACTGGCGCGTCACTGCAGAATCCTCTGCCGTTGCATACGGGATCCCCCATCCGTCCAGGTCAGCCATCAGGTTCAGCGATTCGTTCTTCGTGCCGCCGTCATCGGTATAGATGTTGATGAACCGTCCTTTGTACCGATCGATCCAGTATGCGAATTTCTCCGTGTGTCCGTACAGAGCATCGAAGAGGATCACATCAGAGATGTTGCCGGTCATGCCGCCGCGCATCAGGCAATACGCGATCACGCGATAGGCGCCGCTGTGTCCAGCCAGGATGATACGGCCGACCTTCCCTTCCTTCACCACATTCTTCTTCTGCAGGTACTGCATCACATCCGCCACCAGCATTCTCAGCCCATCCTTCTCTTCCATCCTTCCGCCGAACGAGTCGGGGGAATGCTTCGGTCCCTCCGGAAAGACGAACAACGCATTCTTCCCACTCTCGCAGAACTGCTCGATGAGTGCGAACTGCGCGCACGCACTGTCGATGGAATTATACCATCCGTGGAAGTACACAACGATGTCCGCAGCTTCCGTTGCACGGAATCCCTTCGGCACAAAGATGGCCACGGAACTGTCCGAATAGTGAAGCGCAGCAGGGAATGTCTTGCCGCCGTAGGTGTGTCCGCCGGCGCGGAGAGGATGCGGGAATGGCGCAGATGCGAACTGCGGTACGAACATGGTCCCGAGGGGGGTGTACCGTTCTGTCACGGACTGTGCAGAACCAAGCGTCACTGCGATCAGGAGAACAAAACAAAATCGGACAAGCATGTCGGCCACCTTAAATGACAATGCATTATACAAAAAATAGATTGTCTTTTCATACATATATCAATAAGTTCTTGAATTGTTTTTTACCACCCAGTCTCCCCATCACTTTTCCGGACCTCTTATGATGCACTCATTGCTCCGTCCGCTTCTGCTCCTTCTCGCCATTTCATTCCTCTCTTCTATCGGTACCGCACAGCAGCGCGACGTCAGCTCAGCCGAACTGCAGCGGATCACCAACGAAGCCTCCTACGAGTTCAATAATATCAAGATGTATAAGGATGAAGCAGCGTGGCGGGGAAAGACGGTGGCGTTCAGCGGCTATATCCAGAAGACGCCGGTGATCGCAAAGACACGGGGGGAATACCTTCAGATCGCCGGGAATACGGCAAACGGCGCGGTGAATGTGGTGGTGTTCCTGGACGGGCCCATCCCTACGACCGACAATTTCGGCAATCCGGTCCCGACCATCACACCGGGAATGGATGTACGGGTCTTTATGCAGGTCCGCACGGTGATGAACTTCGTCTCCGAAGAAGGAATTATGATGAGCCTGCCGACCGGCGATGCGCTGATGATCTTCTCGAAGGATGATTACTCGATGACCCACCCGGTCTGGGCGAGCAACGCACTCACACGGCGGCGGTAACATTCGGTGCAGACATCCGCTAAGGAATGACCGGACGAAAAGATTCTCAGGGGAAACTGGGGCGTTCTTTGACTGGTGTTTGTCGCAAGCAGATTCTCCCTATGGGATGCCTTTCCCTAAGGGACCACTTCGTGGCGGCATTCGTCCCGCAATGATCAAGTGCAACGAGCGGGACTCAGAATGAGAGCGTAGTATTTTTATTATCTCTACACGCCACTATCATTACGTTCACAACTTCAGCGTTTTTTCTCCCGCACCACCCGTTCGATCACTTCCATCGTCCGCTCGGCACCGATCTGCCAGTCGAACTCCTTTGAGCGAGTCAGTGCCGCGGCGGAGAGCCGTTCGCGCAGCGCGGCATCGCGCAGCAGCAGGATGATCTTCTCCGCCAACTGTTCGCGGTTGCCGTATTCATAGAGCAGACCGGTCTCGCCGTCCAGCACCGCATCGCGGAGCCCCTGCACATTGCTGCTCACCGTGGTCGTGCCGCAGGCATTCGCTTCGATGGCGGTGAGTCCCCATCCTTCCTTGGCGGATGTATTCACGGCCACGTGCATCCTGTTGAGCCAATCCACTTTTTCCTGCTCGCTGACGAATCCGGTGAAGGTGATGTCGTTCCCGACGCCGCTCTTCGCTGCCAATTCTTCCAGGCGAGGACGGTCATCTCCGTCCCCGACGATGACCAGCTTCGCATCCGGAATGACCTTTTTAACGATGGGGAATGCTTCGATGAGATGGTCGAACGATTTGTACTTCTTGAGCCGTCCGAGAGCGCCGATGAGCGGCACGCTGGATTTCGGAACGCCGGTCGTGCGGAAGAGCTGATGGTTCATGCCGTACGGCACGTAGTGGATGCGGTCGGGGGAGAATCCGTTCGCGGTCACTTCGGTCTGCGTGCTGGGACTGTGGATCATGAAATGGATCTTGCGGTACATCGGCAAAGAGGCGCGTTCAGCGAGATAGACGTATGATGCGAGCGGGAAGATGGTCTCCTGAAAGACGCTGGTGCCGAGCAGGTGATGGAGTTCGCCGAGGACAGGTTCCTTCACGTACGACGGTGTATAGAACGGGATCTTGTTCACATCGTCCACGATCAGATCGAACCCGCCGTTGCGGAAGGTAGTGAAGTACTTCTTCATCACTACATAATTGAACAGGAAGCGTCCCCCTTCACGAATGACGGTGATGCCGTTCATCTCCTCCGTCGGCTTCGCCCCCTCGTACGACGAACAGAACAGCGTCACCCGATGCCCCATCGCCGCGATGCGGGAATAGGTCTCATGCAGATGCACTTCCGCCCCGCCGGCAAGCGGATGGGAGAGGTCTTGCCAATTGAACACTAAAATATTCATAAGTACAACGCAGAATGAGGAATGATGAATGTAGAATGGATCTTCATCGACACTCCATTCTCAATTCTGCATTCATCATTGATGTCACTGCTTTTTCCCGATCACTCCCATGGAGAGTGCGGTATAGGTCGTCAGCGCCGTATCCTTCACCGCATCGCGGAGCGTTTTGCGGATGGAATAGAGCACCGGCACTTTCGGGTTCAGCGGCAGTTTGATCTTCACGGTGCGGAGCGCTTCGCGCGTCATACGATAGAAAAGACTGGGATACATCCATTCACCGTAGGTGTGGACGGTCTTCAGTCCGAGCGCTTCCATCTCCTGCTTCAGTTCGGGTACGGAGAAGGAGCGTTCCCATCCGGCGAACCACTTGTTGATGGCGATCAGGAAGGTCTTGATGAGGGTGTAGATGTGGTAGCGCTGCGGAACGTCCACGCAGAGGAGTCCGCCGCTCTTCAGAACGCGGATGTTCTCGCGCAGCAGGTCGCGCGCTTTCTCATGACGGAAGTGCTCGAGGAGTCCCTGATGGAAGATCACATCGAATGAACCGTCCTTGAACGGCAGCCGGAAGGTATCCCCGCCGATGATGCGGACGTCCATCTTCTCTTCGGACGCGATGCGTTTCATGATCTTGAGTGAGTTCATGGAGTAGTCGAGCTGATAGACGATGGCGCCCCGCTCCACGAGCGGAAAACTGTCCCGCCCGGTACCGGCACCGATCTCCAGGATGCGCTTCCCTTTCACATCCATCACCTTCACCAGGTTCCGCACGACGCGGTCCGAGTTCGAATAGACCTCTTTGACCTCTTTCTTCTCTTCCCAGAAGTTGTCCCAATGTTCGAGCCGTGATTCTTTCATATTCTTATCCAATCATTCTTTTCAAATACCGAAGACTGTTCACCTTCTTTTCTTGACGGGGCAAGAAAAGAAGCAAAAGAACCCCTTGCGAAATTTAACGCGCGCGATGAATCCCATTCGCTCATGCCCGTTGATGGCAAAAAGCGCCATCAAAAGTCCCGTCATTCATCGCTTTCCCATTCGCTCAGGCTCCTAAATTTCGCGGCCTGCGCACTAAAGACACATCATCTATGAAACCAGGTGTATATCAACACGAAAGCCGGCACAATTCCATCAACATTCCACAAAAATACCCGAACACCAACGATTAGGTTCCGTTGAAAAAAAAGGATGAAGCGGCTGCTCCATCCTTTTTTCTGAGCTGTTCCTTATTGCTGCTGCGATACGCGTCCGGTCACTTCTTTGCCAGGGTATCTTTGTTCATCCCTTTGAGCGCCATCTGCGCCTGCACCTGTGCCCGCTGCGACATGACCCATTCCGGCAGACCCGGGGTGTTGCCGTAATCCTTGCTGATGCTGTCCAGCACACCGAGCGCTTTATCATAGTCGCCGCGGTTGGAGTACATGGTCAGCAGCATGTAATACGGATGGTACTGGTTCTGGAACGGCTCCTTGAGCTGTTTGGATGCCATGTCCAGCAGACGGCGTTCCAGATTGGCGGACATCTCCTTATACCGCTCGGTCGCACCGGCGAATTGATAGAAGTTGGTGATGTCGAACTCCACGCGGTAATCCAGCGGGAGTACCTTCGGGGAGATCTTCGCCATCATGGAGTCGAGCGCTTCCACCGCCTTGACATTGTCGCGGGTGACGTTCAGATGATGCAGCGCCAGACGCATGAACGCGTTGCGGTAGTTCATCGCCAGACGTTCCACGTTCTCGTCGTAATGCACGGTGGTGTCCCGCAGACCGCGGAACTTGTAGCCGCGCTGGAACTGCAGATTTGGTTCAGCCGGTTCGTTCATCAGGTTCGCCGTGAGGATGGCCGGATCGATCACCCCTTCCTCGCTCTGTGCGGGGTACGGGATGAGCTTCATGGCGAGTCCGTCCATACGGAAGTACCGGTCCAGACCGATCTTGGAATCGGGCGTTGAGGTGACCGCCATGTAGATGGGACGCTCCCAGTTGTTGCTGCGGATGATGTCGAACGCCATGATATCCTGCGCACGGATCGCTTTGATCACCTGTCCGTTCGCCTGCGGGAACTGCAGTGTGTTGGAGAGTGTGAAGCGAATCTCTCCCGCTTTCGCCTGCTCAACATTGCCTGCCTGCGGCTGTACCGGACGGTCCGAGAACTGAGCATACTGCTGCATCACGTTCGCCGGGACCGGGATGGACATCTCGCGCGATTCCCACTGCATCGGACCGATCTGTTCGATCTCCTGGTCCGTCAGACTGATGGCGACCTTCTTGGCGCCGTACGGTTCCTGATGCTTCAGCTGCATGATGTACCAGGAGGTGTTCACGAGACTCAGGTTCACGATACGGACGTCACGGCGGACACCTTCCACATCCTGCAGGTACCACAGCGGGAATGTATCGTTGTCCCCATTCGTGAAGAGGATCGCATCCGGTTCACAGGACTGCAGGAGGTTGTAGGAATAATCCCACGCCACAAAATCACCCGAGCGGTCGGATGCTTCATAGTTGGTGTAGGCCATGTTCACCGGCACGAACAGCACGGCGAACGCCAGGGCCGCATACCCGAGATAGGTCTGCAGTTTCTGTTCCTTCACCCATTCGCGGATGGTATCGACCAGACCGAGCGTGCCGATACCGATCCAAATGGAGAAGACGAAGAACGCACCGACATAGAAGTAGTCACGCTCCCTCGGCTGCGGGTTCTGCATGTTGAAATAGATGGCCATGATCAGGCCCATCAGCAGGAAGAAGTTGAAGAAGACCCACCACATCACCCGGTCCTTCTTCCAGTGATAGTAGAATCCGAAGAGTCCCAGGAAGAGCGGAATACCCCAGAGCTGTTTCCAGTTGACGCCTGCCCCCTGAAAATCCCCTTCCCGTCCGGCATACTGCCAGAGGAAATAGCGGAGGAACATCTCGTCCAGCTGATAGCGCAGGAAGTAGTCACCGTCGCTCTTGTAATTGGTGTAGATGCCCTGGTGCTGCGGTTCCTGACTCCAGCGGCGTTTCATCATCGGGGAGTCGCCGTACTGTTCGCGGTTGAGGTACGAGACGAGCTTTTTGAGCGTGCTCGGATCGTTCTCATTCATCGGCGGATTGGCATTCGCACGGATGATGACCATCGTATAGGTGGAATAGCCGAGCAGGATCAACAGGAAGGACATTGAAGCAAGATGGAGCATTTCGCTGCGGTTCTTGATGGAATACCAGACGCCGTAGAACGCCGCAACAATGGTGGCAATTGGGATCATCGTCCAGAAGATGCTCTTGGTCTCCGGTCCGCTGCCGAACGCGAATTCACCGTCCAGGAGGTTCGGGAACATCTTCACGATGCCGGGATAGACGACCATGAAGATAACGATCGCCACGACGCCGAAGATGATGTAATTGCGGACCGAAAACTCATATCGCTTGAAGAACACAATGATCAGGAACGGGAAGATGACCAGCAGCGCCAGCAAGTGGACGCCGAGCGACAGGCCGATCAGGTATGCGATGAGCATGATGTACTTTTGATGTCCCGGAGTCTCCGCCCGCTCGTTCCAGCGGAGTGAGAGCCATGTGACCAGGCTGACGAAGAGCATGCTGATACCGTACACTTCCGCTTCCACTGCATTGAACCAGAAGGTTGCGCTGAAGGAAAGCGAGAGTGCGCCTACCGCGGCGGATGTATAGAGCGATACTTTGTTCCAGGTATCGTCCGTACGCGGGCGCCAGAGAATGATCATCTTTACCAGCGACAGATAGAGGAACATCGCCGTGAGAGCACTGGAAAGGGCGGAAATGAAGTGGATGCGGACCGCCGGATCATCATAGAACGGGATCATACCGATGACGCTGCCGATGAGCAGGAACAGCGGGGATCCGGGAGGATGCGGAACCTGCAGTAAATACGCGGCGGAAATGAACTCACCAACGTCCCAGAATACGACCGTCTCTGCCAGTGTCAGGATATATGCGATCATTGTCGACAGGAAAACGAATCCGGCGACGTATTTATTGAGTTTCATATGGTCCATTACAACCTCTCAAGTGGGAAAACGAACGACAACAGTGGATAAATATACTTTGAAAGTGCCGATTTTCAAAAGAAAATCATGGTTAAACGGCTGAAACTGACGATGCGACGACGGCGGCGATCCAACGAAGAGATCATTCATATCAATAAATATCATTTAAACACCGAAAGTCATATCCGGGAACAACTCCCGCCACAAAGACGGCGGGCAAGTCGCACCGCAGTTTAGCCGTTAACCGTTGTATTGTTAGAATATTAGGCGGCCGGCCACTTCATCACATACCGCATATCCTGTGGAGGTCAGCGAGATCATGTTGTTTTGACGGCGGAGCAATCCCTGCTGTTCCATCCGGTCCATCTCCTCTTTCTTATGGGAGAAGACATCCTCGCCGTATAATGGATAGAGCTTCTTCAAGTCAATACCGGTGCTGCGGAGTCCGAGGAAGATCTCTTCCGTGAAGAACTTCTCCCGGTCGATCGATTCCTTCCCCGACACCGGGAACTCCTCTTTCTCCAGCGCCTCGCAGTAACTTTGGATGCTCCGCACGTTCCACCACCGCTCGCCGGTGACCGGGGAATCCTTGCAGAAGGAGTGCGCGGACGGTCCGAGTCCGATGTAGTCCGTATGGTTCCAATAATTATAATTGTGGCGCGAACGGAAACCGGGACGCGCAAAGTTGGAGACCTCATACTGTTCGTAGCCGTGCGCGGTCATCGTGTCGATGGTGATCTCGTACAGCTCGGCATCCTCCTCATCGGGCAGCGGCGCGACCAGTTTGTTCTTCACCATAGTATAGAGCGGCGTCTGCTCTTCCACAATGAGCGCGTAGGCGGAGATATGGTCCGGCTTCAGCGCGACGGCACGGCGGAGGTTCTCGCGCCAGCGTTCGGGGGTCTGCCCCGGAAGAGCGAAGATCAGATCGCAGCTTACATTGGTGAAGCCCGCCGCCTGCGCCGCACCGACCGCGCGTTCCGCTTCCGCCGCACTATGGATGCGTGTGAGGAACTTCAGGTCATCATCATGGAACGACTGGATGCCAAAGCTGATGCGGTTGAATCCCGCCGCACGGAACTCGCGCAGCTTGCCGAGCTCCACCGTGCCGGGATTGGACTCGCAGGTGATCTCCGCATCCGCTGTCACGCGAAAATGCTTATGGATGAGCGAGAAGATACGGTCGAATTGCGCGGCAGAAAGAAGCGAGGGGGTCCCGCCGCCGAAGAAGATCGTCTCGATGCTCTCCCCCGCCGGCAGCCGGTGCGCACGGAGCTCGATCTCCCGCTCCAGTGCCGCAAGGAACCGGTCCATGGAGCTCATATTCTCGATGGAATAGAAGTCGCAATACACACATTTGTGTTCGCAGAAGGGGATATGGAGGTAGAGAGAAGGCACGGGGAAAAGTTAAAAGTGGAAAGTCAAAAAAAAGTGAAAAGTTAAATGTCAAAAGTGAGGTGAATTATGAATTATGAATGATGAATTTGGCAATCAATGGATGATGGAACCGATCCTGTCCCAGCGGATGCTTTCTTCGCTGCGGGACCAGTAGACGAGCATCGCTTTGCCGACGATATGCTCTTCCGGGACGAAGCCCCAGGTGCGGCTGTCCGCGCTGTTATTGATATTGTCGCCGAGCACGAAATAGTAGTCCCGCTTCACGGTGTATGTTGAGGATTCCGCGCCGTCGATGAAGACCTTCCCTTCCTTGGTTTCCACGGTACTCCCTTCGCGGAGGATGAAGACGCGCAGATGCGGAAGCGTCTCTGCATTCACGGAATAGACCATCCCTTTCTTCGGGACGACGACCGGTCCGAACTCCTGCGCAGCAATCGGAAAGAAATCGGTGCGTGCGCCGTTGATGATGACCGAGCCATTGAGAATGGCGACCGTATCACCGGGAAGTCCGACGCAGCGTTTCACCATGAAGAGATTGCGGATGATGATGGTCTCGTCCGGCTCGCCGGGGAACTCGAACACGATCACCTGACCGCGCTGCACGGACTGCAGTGCAGGGAACTGCACGACAGGAAGCGGGACGTACAGGAGCTTTCGGGGTGTGCGGGCACCGTAGATGAATTTGTTCACCAGCAGGAAATCACCGGGCAGGAGCGACGGTTCCATCGATGCCGAGGGGATCTTGTATGCATCGACGATGCAGGATTTAAGTCCGGCGGCGAAGAGAAGCGTCGCGAACAGTACTATAAGGAGGTCCTTCGTTCTACGCCACATGTTGTCCTACACGAAAGAGATTGGTCACGATCAATTGTGTATCGAGTCATCCTTCGTCTCGTCCACCACGAATTGCCGGACTCGCTCAGGATGACTTCCTCTCATTCGCCGGCAACATGTTTATCAATCGATGATATCGAACAACGTCAGCCGATGATGGTGCCGATGCGGCCGAAGCGGATCGTTTCAGGATTGAAGACGGTGATGACGATCTTGGTCAGGATGTCGAGCAGGATGTTGTGCCCGGAGAAGGTGGTATAGATCCACTCCATCCGCATCGTCTCGCCCTGCATGGCGAGGCGGCCGCGGTACTCGTCCGTGAGCATCACGGAGAAATAAACGATCATCGGCGTGCCGACCACATTCTCGCGCGGGATGAATCCCCAGTAGCGGCTGTCCAGCGAATTGTCCCGATGGTCTCCGACGCCGAAGACGTAATCGCGCTCCACCGTGTATGCCGCGGCGGGCTTACCGTCGATGAGCGCTGCGCCGGCCCAGTCCGCCGAATGTCCTTCCCGTCCGATGAACGTGGACCACCTTCGGAAATTCTCGGCGGTGAGCGGGATGGTCATCCCTTTCTTCGGTATGACGATGGGACCGTAATTGTCCTCATTGAATGGAGCGGTCGGCGGGAAGATGCGGTCGTCCTGCAGTCCCGGTGGCAGCGTGCGCGGGGTGTCGTATCTGACATTCTTCGGGATCGGGATCATCTGTCCGTTCACATAGACCACCCGGTTGCGGATCTCCAGCGTATCGCCGGCAACGGCAAGACAGCGCTTCAGATAGAAATTGAAGGTCTCGGACCGCACTTCATCCCGCATGCCGGGGAATTCGAACACGATCACGTCGCCGCGTTCCACATCGCGGAACCCGGGAAGGGTCGTCCAGGGAAGGCGGACATCGGTGAACATGATATTGCGGGGGGTGGAAGCGCCGTAGAGGAACTTGTTGACCAGCAGGAAGTCGCCGGTGAGCACTTCGTTCTCCATGGAGCCGGTCGGCACAAGGAAGGAGGCGATGATGAAATTATTGAGGATGATGAAACCGCCGAAGACGATGACGAACTCCTTCACCTGCGCGATGAAGTTCTCTTTCCAGGTGAGCGGTGTCTTGATCTCTTCCTTTTGTTCTTTTTCTTCCTTCGCCATGATCCTCTCGTGGTCGTTCGTGCCGGCTCTGTTCAGTACAATCGCACTATATCGTTACACTGATAAATTGTGGAATTGTGGAACTGTAGAACTCTGTAATCTGTAATTTGGAATTTGTGATTTGGAATGTGTTACTCATCCCCCATCTGCAGCACCGCCAGGAACGCTTCCTGCGGCAGTTCGACACGTCCCACCTGCTTCATCCGCTTCTTTCCTTCCTTCTGTTTCTCCAGCAGTTTGCGCTTCCGGGAGATATCGCCGCCGTAGCATTTTGCCAGCACGTTCTTCCGCATGGCGGAGACGGTGGTGCGGGCGATGATCTTCGCGCCGATGGCCGCCTGGATGGCCACTTCGAACATTTGACGAGGGATGAGCTCCTTGAGTTTCGTACAAAGTTTCTTTCCCATCTCGAACGCTTTGTCCGCATGGACGATGGTCGAAAGAGCGTCGACCGGTTCTGCGTTGAGCAGGATGTCCAGCTTCACCAGGTGCGACTCGCGGTAATCGAGATATTCGTAATCGAGCGAAGCATAACCGCGCGTGAGTGACTTCAATTTATCATAGAAGTCGAAGATGATCTCGGAGAGCGGGAACTCGTACGAGATGTCAGCACGCGTCGGGTCCAGATAACTGGTGTTCTTCCAGATGCCGCGGCGGTCCGTGGCCAGCTTCATGATATTGCCGATATATTCGGTCGGCGTGATGATCTGCGCTTTGATGAACGGCTCTTCCACCCGCTCGATCTTGGAAGGATCGGGCATATCCGCCGGGTTATCGACGGTGATCATCTCACCGCTCGTCAGGATCACACGGAACTCCACGTTCGGCACGGTGGTGATGAGACTCTGATTGAATTCCCGCTCCAGACGTTCCTGGATGATCTCCATGTGCAGCAGACCGAGGAAGCCGCAGCGGAATCCGAAGCCGAGTGCACCGGACGATTCCGGCACGTAGATGAGCGACGAATCGTTCAGCGACAGTTTCTCCAGCGAGTCGCGCAGTTCCGCGAAATCGTCCGCATTGGTCGGATAGAGACCGCTGAAGACCATCGGCTTCACTTCCTTGTATCCGGAGAGTGCTTCCGTAGCGCCGTGATACTGCGTGGTGATGGTGTCCCCGACTTTCGTATCGCGGACGTTCTTCAATCCGGCGATCACATAGCCGACGTTCCCTGCCGCCAGTTCCTTTGTTCTGCTCTTGTTCATGTACAGCACGCCGCACTCTTCCACTTCTGCATTGTTGCCGTTGTTGATGAACTTGATCTTCTCTTTCTCTTTCAGCACACCGTCCACCACCCGCACATAGGCGACCGCGCCGCGGTACGCATCGAACTTGGAATCGAAGATGAGTGCACGGAGCGGTTTGGACGGGTCCCCTTTCGGAGACGGCACACGTTTCACGACCGCTTCCAGGATATCCTCGATGCCGATGCCGGCCTTCGCGCTTGCGCGGATGATCTCCTCGTCCTTACAGCCGATCAATCCGATCACCTCGTCCCGCACGGTCTCCATCATCGTGGAGGCGGAAGGAAGGTCGATCTTGTTCATCACCGGGATGATCTCCAGTCCGGAATCGATCGCCAGATAGAGATTGCTGATGGTCTGCGCCTCTACACCTTGAGACGCATCCACGACCAGAATTGCTCCCTCGCAGGCAGCCAACGAGCGGGAAACTTCATAGGTGAAATCGACGTGGCCGGGGGTATCGATCAGGTTCAGGGTATAGGTCTCGCCGTCCTTCGCCTTATATTCCATCTGGATGGCGTGCAGTTTGATGGTGATACCGCGTTCCTGCTCCAGGTCCATATCGTCCAGGACCTGATTGGTGACGAGGTCCCGTTTGGTGATACGGCCGGTGAATTCCAGCAGGCGGTCCGCCAGCGTGGATTTGCCGTGGTCAATGTGGGCGATAATGCAGAAATTGCGGATATTCTTCATGAAAGCTATTGAAGTCGTTGAGTAGTTGAGTAGTTGAGTATCTGAGAAAAGGCGATAGGTGTATCTCACCTACTCATAATCTCAACTACTCACATACTTCTTAAACAAAAATCCCTGCCGAAAACTACACAGGCAGGGTTTCTGAAGACAAAATACTAATAATAGCAGGGAAGTGCAAGAAGAGAGAATCGTCACCTCCGGAGCACTTTGAAGGCGATATTCCGACCTAACCCGGCTCCCATGGCGAGACTTCCCCACAATGCCGCCAGATTCTCCAGCAGGGGCTCTTTCTCCAGTCCGCCCACGTCGTACACGGTAAAACCGCATTCTTCCGCCAGCTGCCGCACGGTCTGCTTGTCCTTTGCATGGTTGCCACAGAGGAACATATCGGCGTTCAGATCCCCGTAGTGCGGATCGTCCATATTTTCCGCCCCGATGGAATTGAAGCATTTCACAATATTGTCGCTGCCGGTCGCCGCAACGACGGCTTCGGACGTCCTGGCGTACGGCTCGGGCTTCCGGAAGACGGCATTCATGGCATCGATCAGCACCTTTCCTGAAACATCTCCCAGCTCCCGCGCGACGGCATGGGCGGAGGAGGCCGGGACCGCCAGCAATATCACTTCGGACGCGGCAGCAGCTTCCCGCACGGGGGCGGCAGTGATGCGC
>JAVBYA010000465.1 GCA_030824295.1 Bacteroidota bacterium | reverse complement strand
TCACCATCTGTGATATCGTCACACCGCGGGGTGCATCGTGGGGAAAGAACGGGAAGATCGTTCTGCCGATCGATCAGATCACCGGACTCTCCATGGTCCCGGAATCAGGAGGCATCCCGGTCACACTCACCACGCTGGACACGGTCCGGAAGGAACAGACCCATCGGTACCCGTACTTCCTTCCGGACGGCATTCATTTCCTCTACTTCTCCCGCACGACCGCTTCCGGTAGCGGCAGTGCATTGGATGCGATCTGTATCGCATCGGTGGATGGGAACATGAACAAACGATTGATCACCGGTATCTCTAATGCCGCCTATGCCAACGGGCACATCCTGTACATGAGAGAGAATACACTCATGGCCCATGCATTCGATCCCGATGCGATGGAACTGGAAGGGGACCCGTTGCCGCTCGCAGAATCGATCGATTTCAGTACTCGGTATAGTGTAGCGTCGTTCACCGTCTCGCAGAATGGCGTGCTGGTGTATCTCGGGAAGAGTTCATCGGCGATCCCGGAACTGGCCATGTTCAACGCGGACGGCAGCAGAAGCGCCTCGTTCGGAAAACCGGAGATCTTTGTGTCTGCTGCGGTCTCTCCCGATATGAGGACCGTTGCCATGGACCTCTATGAGATCTCCGCGCGCAATGCCGACATCTGGCTCATGGACATCACCCGCGGTGTCAAGACACGATTCACGTTCGACGGATCGGTGGATGCCTATCCGGTCTGGTCGCCGGACAGCAGGAGGATCGCATTCTCTTCGAACAGGTACGGACGCTACGATCTCTTCGAGAAGAATACGAACGGTGCGGAGGATGAGAAACTGATCCTCTCCACTCCGTTCCTCAAGACACCGAACGATTGGTCCAGGGACGGGAAGTATCTCTTATTCACATCCGCCGGCGATCCGATAACAAAATCGGATCTGTTCGCCATCCCGATGACCGGAGAGAAGGTGCCGATCGCATTCGTTCGGACCGAATTCTCGGAAGGGGCCGGCGCTTTCTCACCGGACGGGAAATGGGTGGCATACCAGTCGAATGAATCGGGGAAGAATGAGGTCTACGTCCGGCCGTTCCCCGGTCCGGGAGCGAAATGGCAGGTCTCCACGAACGGCGGGAACGCCCCCCGGTGGCATGAGAACAGCCGCGGGATCTATTACCTTGCCGGCGGGAAATTAATGTATGCAGAGGTGAACGGCAGCGGTTCTTCCTTTACGGTTGGCAAGGTCCGCCAGTATTTCGATCCGACGGCGATCGCCGGATTCAATCTCAATGTCGGTAACGGAACATTCCGTCATATTTCCCCCGACGGCAGGTCGATCCTCCTGTCGGTCTCCAAAGGATTGCAGGCGACCGCACCCTTGACTCTGGTAACGAACTGGCCCGCGACGGTGAAGAAATGATCGGACAAACCATATCTCAGTATAGAATTCTTGAGAAGCTTGGTGAAGGGGGAATGGGCGTTGTCTACAAAGCCCAGGACACCAAACTCAACCGCTTCGTCGCTCTCAAATTCCTTCCGCCGCATATGTCAGCGTCGGATCAGGATAAAACACGGTTCATCCAGGAAGCGCAATCCGCCGCCGCGCTGAATCATCCGAATGTCTGTTCCATCATCGATATTCAGGACCATGACGGCCCCTCCTCCACTGGCGTTCCGGCGGGCAAGCAAATGTTCATTGTCATGGAATTTGTTGACGGCCAGACTCTGCAGGAAAAGAAATCGTCGCTCACGCTGAAACAGGCGATCGATCATGCCATTCAGATTGCGGAAGGATTGGCCGCTGCGCACGAGAAAGGGATCGTTCACCGGGACATCAAACCGGAGAACGTGATGGTCCGGAAGGATGGCATTGCACAGATCATGGACTTCGGTCTGGCGAAACTTGCCGGTGTGTCTCGTTTGACCAAAGCCGGGAGCACCGTCGGCACATTAGGGTATATGTCCCCGGAGCAGGTGCAGGGACAGGAGACGGACCATCGCAGTGATATCTTCTCGTTCGGTGTGCTATTGTACGAGTTACTGACCGGACGCTCGCCGTTCACCGGAGCGCATGAGAGCGCCATCCTGTACGAGATCGTGAATGTGGACATCCCTCCGCCGTCCACGGTCAAACCCGAATTGGACCCGGAGCTGGACCGCATTGTATTGGAATGCATGGAGAAGGACCCGAATGAGCGGATGCAGTCCATCAAACAGGCCGCCATCGACTTAAATCGGTTCAAGCGGACATCCAGCCGGACGAGGATGAGCAAGAGCTATCCGGTCCGTTCGACCATCGTTCCTCCTGCTGATGGTGCCGTTGCAATTCCGAATTCGTCCGTTGCGGTCCGAATGCTTCCGTGGATCATCGCCGCGGCAGGTCTCATTGGCTGTATTGCGATCTGGTTCTTTCATTCACCGGGAGTGGTGCAATTCCATTCGGTGCTGAATGCGTCCGTCATACTTCCCGATTCCAGCAAACCGCTCTTCTTCGGCGGCGGCTCGCCCCCGCTCATCTCTCCTGACGGAAAACATATCGCCTATATCGATGCGAACGGCCGTCAGATCGTCGTCTATTCCCTGGAGGAACGCCGCAGCGTACGGCTGCGAAGGACGGAAGGGGCATCCCATCCCTTCTGGTCGCCGGATGGTAAGAACATCGGATTCTTCGCGCAGAACAAAGTGAAACGGACCGACCTTGTCAGCGGATCGCCCGTCACGGTCTGCATCACGCGGAATCCGCGGGGAGGGAGCTGGAACCAGTTCGGACAGATCATCTTCACCGATGACTATCAGGCTCCGATCGTGATGGTCCCGGCCGACGGCGGAGATCCGGTCGCGGTGACTGTGATCGATACCACAAAGAAGGAAGGGTCGCATCGGTTCCCGTTCTTCCTCCCCGACGGGAAGCATTTCCTCTATCTTGTCCGTACTACCAGCGAGAGCGGTGAAGCGGAAGGGGATGCGATCTATGTCGGTTCGTTAGATGGGTCGGTCAAAAAGCAGATCGTCCAGTCCTCTGCCAATGCCGTATATTCGAGCGGTCATCTCATCTATGCGCAGAATAGGACGCTCCTGGCACAGACCTTCGATCCGGGCACATGGGAACTCTCCGGCGATCCGATCGTCTTGGAGACCGACGTGATGAATGATGTCGCCTGGAACCTCGCCATGTATTCTGTCTCCGCCAATGGAATCCTCCTCTCGCAGCCGGGCAGACTCCTTTCCGGTGCACCCGTATTGATCTATTCTCCGGAGGGGAGGAAACTCGCGTCCGTCGGCGGATTGGATGAGCAAGGAACACCGGCATTTTCACCGGATGGGAAGGAATTGGCGGTATGGCTGTACGAGATCAAATCCCGGCGGACGAACATCTGGATCTACGATCTGCGGAGCGGGACGAAGACCAGGGTTCGGTTCACCAATGGGAAAGAGGGGGAATTCAACCCTATTTGGTCGCCCGATGGGAATCGCATCATCTGCTCGTACCGGTTTTTGAATGGTGCTCTCTACGAGAAAGAGGTGAAGAACTTCAAGGATGCGAAACAGTATTTCCGTTCGGATGAGAATCTGCGACCGATGGATTGGTCACGGGACGGTAAGAAAGTGTTGGTGCAAAAGCTGAACGCTTCGCTGAGCAACTCCGATCTGTACTGGATCGATGATGAGAAAAGGGATACGCTCCATCCGATCGTGAAGACGACGTTCGACGAGGTCGACGGACGGTTCTCACCCGACGGGGACTATGTCTCCTATCGCTCCAACGAGACCGGGGAGTTCGACCTGTATCTGCTGTCCCTCAAGAACGGGCAATCCTGGAAGGTCGATGATAATGTCGTCGGCGGGCCGCGATGGGGCCGGTCATCTTCCGAATTGATCTATATGAAAAAGGGGAGGATCATGACGAGGGCGTCCATCGCCTACGGAAAGGAAGGTGTCGTCAGTATCGCGAAGAAGGAGCTCTTCACCGCGCCGCTCACGACACTCGCGTTCGATGTGTCCCGCGACGGGTCCAAGATAGCATTCATCCGGGCGTTCGAGGCGGAGGACATCATGTATCCGCCCATTGCAATGAAAATATTCTGGGATAAGACAAAGGATGCCGAAGAATGATCGGACAGACGATTGCGCAGTATCATATTCTAGAGAAACTCGGCGAAGGTGGAATGGGTGTTGTCTATAAAGCCCAGGACACCAAACTCAACCGCATCGTTGCGTTGAAGTTCCTTCCCGATCGGGTGAACAACGATGCGACCACTCGTTCTCGGTTCCTGCAGGAAGCGCAGGCCGCAGCCGTACTCAATCATCCCAACATCTGTGTCATCCACGATGTCCGCGAAGAGGATGGGAAGCAGTTCATGGTGATGGAATACGTGGATGGGAAGACGCTGCGCGAATCCATCAGTGCCGGCGGGATGAAGACCGATGCTGCCATTGACTATGCTCTTCAGATCGCTGAAGCGCTCGAAGAAGCGCACAGCAAAGGGATCGTGCACCGCGATATCAAAGCGGACAACATCATGATCAATGCCAAGGGGCAGATCAAGGTGATGGACTTCGGTCTTGCAAAACTGAAAGGCTCACTGAAACTCACACGCACGTCGAGCACCGTCGGTACACTCGCGTACATGGCACCCGAACAGATGCAGGGAGGCGAGGTCGATCCGCGCTCCGACATCTTTGCCTTCGGCGTCTTGTTCTTCGAGATGCTCTCCGGACGTCTGCCGTTCCGCGGCGAGCACGAAGCGGCCATGATGTATTCCATTATCAATGAGGATCCGGAGAACATCCAGAAGTTCGTTCCGGATGCCCCCGCAGAGCTATCGTTCCTGATCAAGACAGCACTTGAAAAGAATCCCGAGGACCGCTTTCAGCACATGAGCGATATCATCCGGGACCTGCGCCGGTTGAAGAAACAGAGTTCCCGGGTGAACCGTCCGGCATTCTCCGGTGAGTATCAGAAGCTGGAATCCAGCCTCTCGGAAACACCGCCGCCGTCCGGTATCCGGACAACGGAGGGCCCAGCATCTGCAATGAATCGAACAGTGGTCTATTCTGCCGCTGCTATCGCGCTGGCGGCGGTATTGATCATCGGACTGTATCTGTTCATGCCCTCGGGAGACACGCCGTTCTCGTCATTCCAGTTCAGCCGGATCACATCCACCGGAAATGTCCAAAGCGCCGCTATCTCCTCCGATAACCGGTATATCTGCTACAGCCAGTTCGATAAAGGGAAATATTCCTTATGGGTGCGGCAGCTTGCTACCTCCAGCAATATCCAGATCCGGCCGCCGCAGCAGGATTTTATCGGTGACCCCATCTTTTCCAACGACGGGAACTTCATCTATTTCCGGATGCAGGACCCCGATGGCGTCCTGGCATCGTTGTATAAGATCCCGGTGCTTGGCGGGAATGCCGTGAAGGTGATCTCCAATGTGCAGACCTCCGTCACGTTCTCGCCCGACGGATCACAATTCGCCTTCAATAGGACCTATCAGGAGAACGGGAATTTTGCATTGGTCGTTGCGTCGGCGGACGGATCGAAGCAGAAGGACCTCATCGCCTACAAAGGGGATAAATGGATCAGCGGTTCACCTTCCTGGTCACCGCAGGGGGATATCATTGCTGTTGCGCTTGGACTGTGGGAAGGGGGATTCCATCATGAATTGATCAGCGTCAACGCCGCATCGGGAGAAGTGCAGCGCATGACGGAAACGGAATGGGACGTTATCGGCGAAGTGACGTGGATGTCCGACGGCAAGGGGTTGATCGTGGAAGGAGGGGACCTGGATAATCTGCTGACGCAGTTATATTTTGTTTCGTTCCCGTCCGGCGAGACCAAAAAGATCACCAACGACCTGAATACCTACGGAGGCTCGTCGGTCACGGACGATCGGAAGAAGATCTGTGCCGTACAGACCGAGCGGGAGGTGTATATGTATCATGTCCCCGGCGGCGATGCGAAGCAAGCGACGAAGGTCACCCGTCTGCGCGACGATGGCATGGCCGGTGTGTCTGTCTCCGCCGACAACAGGCTCTATTATGTTTCCCGTCAGGGCGGAGTGTTCGATATCTGGTCTGCAACGCTCACCGGGGAGGAACAGGTGCAGGTCACCAATGATGCATCGGCAGAACAGTTCATTTCGGTGACACCGGACGGAAAGACCCTGTTGTTCGGTTCCGCCAGGTCGGGGATCCCCAATATCTGGTCGATCGGAACGGATGGCAACGGCTTGAAGCAGCTGACGAAGGATGCAGAGGACTATTATCCGTCGATGGATATTTCAGGGAAATGGATCATCTTCTCTTCGTGGATGCGGGGACCGAACACTGTCATGAAGATCCCGGCCGGCGGAGGAGAGAGGTCCGACGTGACCACGGAGAACGGGAATAGTCCGGTGTTCTCTTCGGACGGGACCACCGTCTATTTTGTCGCTTCATCGGAGGGAAGACGGTACGTCTCGTCGATCCCGGTCAACGGAGGTACCGTGAAGCGGCTGTTTGAAGCTCCAAAGAACATGTCCACCATTCTTCTCCGGCCGAATACCAACGAGATCAGTTATCTGATCACAACGGACGGTGTGTCCAACGTCTTTACCCGGCCGGCCGACGGCGGACAACAGAAACAGTTCACCCATTTCAAAGAGAATTTCATTGCATCATTCGCCTGGACACCGGACGGAAAGTCGGTCGTTGTGACACGCGGCGAACTGCGTTCGGATGTTGTTCTCCTGACCGATGAATCACAGTAGAGTTCCTATGAAGTACGCCATCATCTCGGATATCCATTCCAATCTTGAAGCACTCACCAAAGCGCTCTCCATCATCGATGAGCGGAAGGTGGACGAGATCATCTGCCTCGGTGACATCGTCGGTTACGGTGCCAACCCCAATGAGTGCGTGAACCTCGTCCGCAGCCGCTGCGCGGCAGCCGTCCTCGGCAATCACGACGCTGCAGCGCTGGACACATCCCAGGCTCACGACTTCAATGCCATTGCCCGCAGGGCCGTGCTGTGGACCTCCGATGAACTGATACCGGAGAATAAGGCATACCTGTCCGGACTGCCGATGACCACGGTCCGTGAGGATATCCGATTCGTGCATGCCTCTCCGCACCTTCCGGATGCATGGGATTACATCATCGATGCGGACGATGCATCCCGTGCGGTCCGTTTTCTTCAGGAGCGCATCTGTTTCATCGGGCATACGCATGTTCCGGGGATCTTCAACGGACGGGGGAGAGCCAAATCGGTGATGCAGGATGAGCAGTATCTGGTGAATGTGGGGAGTGTCGGCCAGCCGAGGGACGGGAATCCGATGCTTTCCTTCGGTATCTTCGATTCGATCGCGTGGACGTTCGAACTGGTCCGGTCGGACTACGATATCCAGACCGCGGCGGAAAAGATCTACGCAGCGCGATTGCCGGAAGAACTCGGCAACCGGCTCATGTACGGGATGTAGACGGGGCACTCGTAGGATACGGCAGGGGAATTCGTTATCATGGTATAGGTACCATTGCTCCTTACGCTCGTTGGCTCGAAGGGTTGACCATGAACACATTCGCAGGATTCCTGGACCACGTCATGAAGAATTTCGAAGCATCCTATCCGTATGGACTCTCCAAAACAGAGGTCACCCGGCTCACCTTCCTCGCTTGGTGCACCCGTGAAGCCGTGGTCTACGAAGCGAAGTCCGTCACCGAACCGACGGTCTGACGCTCCGTACCGGGACACTACTCCTCGTTCAGCCGGAATCGTTTGATCATACGATACAGCGTCGCCCGTCCGATGTTCAGCTTTCGGGCAACAGTGCTGATATTCCCTCGCTCCCGTTTCAATGCCTGCTTGATGATCAGTTCGTTCATCTGTTCCAGCGTCGGCACTTCACTCAATGATTCCAGGAACGGTTCGAGCGAATCCATTTGGGAGAGCGGAACGGGACTCAGATTCGGGATGTCCGTCAGCCGGATCACATTCCCTTCGCTCATGATGATCGCGCGCTGCACGATGTTCTCCAGCTCCCGCACATTCCCGGGCCAGGTGTACTCGCTGAATGCCCGCATCACCCCTTTGTCGAACTCCGTACCGGTCTTCCCGTATTCCGCCGAGTATTTCTTCAGGAAGTGGTCCGCCAGAAGGACGATATCCGATTTCCGTTTTCGCAGCGGAGGCAGCACGATCGGAAAGGTAGAGAGTCTGTAATAGAGGTCCGGACGGAACCGTTTGGCCGTCGTTGCTTCGCTGATGTTCGCATTGGTGGCAGAGATGATCCGGACATCGACCGGGATGGATTCCTTCCCGCCCACCCGTTCCAATAGTTTGGATTGCAGTACCCGCAACAGTTTGGACTGCATCGCGATATCCATTTCCGCGATCTCGTCCAGGAACAGCGTTCCTCCGTCCGCCAGTTCGAATTTCCCTTCCTTGCGCTCCACCGCTCCGGTGAATGCCCCCCGTTCATGACCGAACAATTCACTCTCCAGCAGATCGTTCGGTATGGCAGCGCAGTTCACGGCAATGAACGGCCGCTGGGAACGGTTGCCGTAATGATGGATCGCCTGCGCCACCAGTTCCTTCCCGGTACCGCTCTCGCCGAGGATCATCACCGGAACATTCGCATCCTTCACTTTGGTGATGAAATTGAACACCTCACGCATTTCATTACTGCTGGCAATGATGTCCGAATAGTATATCTCCTTCTTGATCTGATGGCGGAGCTCCTTCACTTCCGCCTTCAAACTGTTCATCTCTACGATGTTCCGTACCGCTTTCTCCAATCGCACCAGGTCGAACGGCTTGACCATATAATCCTTTGCGCCGTTCCTGAGCGCTTCAACGGCAGTGTCGACCTTATCCTGTCCGGAAAGCATGATCACCGGCGGAGGATCCGGAAGGGTGGAGGGAAGCAGTTTCAGCAATTCAATACCGTCCATTCCCGGAAGGATGATGTCGAGCAGCAGTACGTCCAATGCGGGCAGGTTCGGCAGCTGCCGAAGGAATTCTTCACCGTCTCCGAAGAGTTTCACATCACAATCAAGCGTTGCGATCAGAAATTTTGAGACGATCTGCGAAGAGATAGGGTCATCATCGACGATGGCTATTTTGGTCATTCGATTCTCCGAAATATTTCAATAGTATCAAAATGATACACAATTCTCAATTTAAGTCAAATCAAATTATTCCCGCATGGTTCTGGAACTAATTTGTCTCAATTTACTAAGTGAAAAACGGTGTTTTCATTTTGAAAAACATGGCACACACTGTGCAATATACCCCGGTGTTGGATGGACCTGCAATATGTTTGGCCGCTGCCGGTTCGGAGACGATCGGTGAATGGCACGAAATGAATAAAGGATTATTACTGTCAAAGGAACGGAGTGGTAGCAATGGAAGCGATGATTCTCAATGGAATAAGCGGCTCATGGGATAGACATAGTCAAAGAACTTCGGTTGACGTTTCTGCCGATCGCCGATCAGTGCCAAGTCGGTTGGAATTTCGTCCGAATGCCGCGCAAACGATCTTCGGTACAGAGTATCTCACTACCCACCCTCAGGGTGCGAATGAGAGGGAGACGAGAATGATGCGGATAAGGATGGAGAAACTGCGTGAACAGCGGAACAGAACGGCAAGGGGCTACTTCTTCGCTCGCGCAACCGTCCCGGTCCGGGATCGGTCCGCACGGACCACGGCAGCCGTCACTGCTCATGCTGGTTTCCGCATAGGTGTAGGAGATTATCTTGTGGCGATTGGTCTGAGCGCCGGTGTGAGTGTCGCATTCTACTGGTTGATCCAGTTGATGAAAAGTATCAGTATCGCAATCCGTTAAAGGAGAGGGCCATGGTAGGATTTCCTGATATCGATCGCTCTACAGATCTGGTCCGCAACAGCTGGCAGTTCGAGATCGCACCGCGTGCCGAGGAATTGGCGGTGACCTTCTACAGTTTACTGTTCGAGATCGAGCCGGAGTCCGCCGGTCTCTTCCCCAGCGATAGGACGCAGCAGCGTGCTCAACTGATGATGATGATGGAATTCCTGGTGACGCACGATCTGCACGCCCCGGAGACCAAGGAACAGATCCGTCAATTGGGGCGGAGATATTTCGGTAACGGTGTTCCGATCGGTTTGTTCCTGATATTCGGTAAGACAATGAACTATGCGATGAGTACGATGCTTGTTGACAAGTGGACCATTGAACTGTCAACGGCATGGAGCACGATGTTCCGCCAAGTGTATGATGTGATCGTCTATGACTATGTATGATGCTTTCTTTCCAAAGAGGTGATCGTATGTCTGAGAAGACCTTCGATCTGTTCTTTGTATCGCTCTTGATCTCAGCACAAGCGCTCTGGCTCTGCCTGCTGCAGGGAATGGTCGTGGAGCTCTGGACTTCCGTTGTGTCACTGTTCGTTTCCTGAAAGCCCCCGCACGCTTCACCCATCAAGGAGTCCTATGTCATTGCTGTTCAGTCGAAAATGTGAATATGCCATCCGGTCGGTCATTTATCTCGTGCGGAAAGGGGAAGCCGTCTCTGTCTCCACACTCGCTTCGGAATTGAAGATCCCCCGCGCGTTCACCGGCAAGATCCTGCAGGAATTGCACCGGGCAGGGTTCCTGCATTCCTTCCCGGGTTCGAAAGGGGGATATGCATTGGCAAAATCTCCGGACAAACTCAGTTTGAGTGATGTCATTATGATCATGGACGGTGTTCCCGTCCACCGGCAATGCATCCTCGGACAATCCGATTGTTCCGATACCAACCCGTGCCCGCTCCACGGCTGGTGGAAGGGGATATCGTCCGAGATCACAGAACAACTGGACCGTCCCTTATCCTCCTATCGTTGATCGTGAATACAGCGCTGCTGTGGAATGCCCCTTCCCGATCCATACAGCAAAACAAAAGGCGGCAGATTCCGCATTGACCAGGATACTGTTAGCGGACCACCGTCTGGACGTTGCTCAGAGTGATGTTTTTTTTGTTAGAGTCATTTCAAGATCCCGTCCGCCTTTACGATCATCAAGATTCTCTTTCCGGTTTCCGGTCCAACGGCACGTTGTTTCTTCAGATAACGAACGGCGTGCCGGTTGTACTTGCGAGTTGCTTCCCTCCGCGATTTCATCCCTTTGTTCTTTCCTCCATATTTGATATACTTAAGGGAATTCTCCGTCATTGCACCATCCAAAGGTCTTCAGTGCGCAGTTCCCGTTTTTTTCTGTTCACCACCCTGTTCCTTCCGTCCCTTCTGTTCCCGCAATTGGGTGATATCCATGGTGTGCTCACAGACAGCAGCAACGGTGAGCGCCTTTCGTTCGTCACCGTCCAGATCGCCGGAACAGCACGCGGCACCACCACCAATACCAACGGTTTCTACATGCTTGCCGGCCTCACTGCAGGGACGTACGATATCATCTTCTCCTCGCTTAGTTTCGAGAAGAAAGTGGTCACCGTGCAGTTGCCGGCGGGTGTCTCCAGGACTTTGAATGTCCGACTATTGCCGGATGATGTACAGATGACCGAAGTGGTCATCAATGCGGAACGGGCAGGGAAGATGAAGGATGTCAGCGCCAGTATGCACGTATTGGACCCGGAGGAATTGGCGAAGATCCCGGTGGCGGTCCAGGGTGACCTGCTGCGCGCCGTTCAGGTCCTTCCGGGTATCGTCACCACCAGTGATGTCAGCGCCAAATACTATGTCCGGGGCGGTTCCGGGGACCAGAACCTGATCCTGTTCGACCACATGAAGATCTACAATCCGTTCCATGCGTTCGGGGTCTTCTCCGTCTTCGATCCCGATCTCATCAATTCCACCGAGGTCTTCACCGGGGCCTTCCCGGCGGAATTCGGCAACCGTCTCTCCTCGGTCATCAACGTGACCACACGCGGCGGGAATACGATGCGCCTCAGCGGTACAGCGGAGGTGAACTCCATGTTCTCCAAACTGCAGCTGGAAGGTCCTATCACCAAGAATATCAGTGCCATCGGACATTACCGGCGTTCCATGTTCAAGGATGCCTTCAATACATTCCTGAAGAACGACGTACCGCTCTCGTTCTATGACGGTTTCGGGAAACTGACCGTTGAATCGGAAAGCAATGTGCGGTACACCGCCGAGTATTTCTTCTCCGGAGACGATGTGGTGGGGAAGACCGAGACCGATGCCTCCTACCAATGGCGCTCCGAATCGTACGCAGTGAGCGTTTCAAGTCTGGCGGCGGACAGATTGTACTTCCACTCCATGATCTATTCCAGCCGGTTCATTACGAAACGGGATATTTCCAATAACTCACTCGTCTCCGATGCTTCCTCCGAGATCAAGGAGATCGGCATAAAATCGTTCTTCACGAAATATGCGGACGACCAGTCCCAATATCACTTCGGTTTCGATTTCAGCGTTCCGGAGTACCGCAACACACTCAGGAACAGCGCCAATATCCCGGTGGTGTTCGAGAGCGGGTCGTTGGATCTCTCGGCATGGCTCCGGTACGAATACACACAGGAGCGCTTCAAGTATGATATCGGCGCACATGTCGCACCGGCGCTGGCAAAGGAATACGGGTTCTCCATGAGTGTTGTGCAGCCGAGGGTCAATCTCAGTTATGCCGTGCAGGAGGATCTCTTCGCAAAAGTGTCATACGGCCGCGTCACGCAGAATGCCATCACGCTCAACAACGAAGAGGATGTCGTGTCACTCTTCGAATCGTGGGTGAGCCTTCCGAACGGCATCCGTGCATCGACCTCCGACCATTATGTGCTCGGCATGGAATACCGCTATCAGCCCCTTTCGAATATGACACTGCAGACGTACTATAAGAAGTATGCGTCGCTCTCACTGTACAACAGGAACAAGACCACCCTTGCCGATCCGGATTATGTGGCAGGGGACGGGTATTCGTACGGATTGGAAGGTTTCCTCCGGCACAAAGAGGAATGGTATGAACTGCTGATGACCTATACGCTGGGGTGGACGAACGTCACGGCGGACAATGTCACATACCCGCCGCGCTACGACCGCCGGCATACCATCAACATCGCCGGTA
>JAVBYA010000074.1 GCA_030824295.1 Bacteroidota bacterium | reverse complement strand
CTATTTCGTCTATGGTAATGAGAATGGATACAGCGAAGAAGCGAGAACGAAAGAGCTGGAAGCACTCGGGAAGGAATTACGGTTGGAGAAACTGGCGCTGACGTTCGTCCCATCATTCCTTGATACGGAATCGGACGTTCACCTGAACAAGATCGATCAATCCGTAGAGAACACCTTCATTCTCTACAAGCGGAGCAACATCATCGGCTCGTACACGGACCTGCGGGCCACACCGGAGAATTTCCGGAAGATCTCGGACCGGTTCGACCAGACCATCAATGAATACTTCGAGACACAGTGAGTGATTCCAAAATACCTTGTCCGATCTACTCTTCGTAGATCCCTGCCCGTTCTTTGATGGACATCGGCACGGGGACCTCTTTCGCAAAGAACTCCCTGGTCACACCTCTCGTCTTGGCCCACCGCTCCAGCCATGATATGCCGCCTCCGCCGAAGAAGGTATCGTATTGCCGGTACACCTCATCCTTCATCGCTTCATCCAGTGTGATGAACGCATACCCATCCTTGCGGAATTCCGCACAAAGCGCGGCATAGTGATCCCCGTTCAGCCGGTTGGCATGCAGCAGCAGGATCTGCGGTATCTGCCGCTTGTATAAGGTATCGGACATCCACGCATAGTAGCGCGCTTTCGCCATTATGTACGGAAGATACTCGGCGGCAACAGCGTGCATGCCGGCGGAATCGTTCGCAGCGACCGCTTTGTCATAGGCGGACGCGAAGAGCCAATCCGCATTGTCCAGCGTGACCGGCGCAATACCGTACCCGAGCGAATCGAGGAACGCCGTGAGCGTTGCGCGCGTCAGACTGTCCCGCCCGGTCTGCAGATACGGATGCCGGAACCATCGCGGGCGTTCGCCGCGTGCCGCATACAGTTCATGAATGCTCCTCATCCCTTTCACGATATCCTCCTTCGCCTCCGGCACCGGTACGCGGTTCTGACTCTTGTGCGCATAGGTATGGTTCCCGAGCGCGATGCCGGCATCGAGCCACCGCTTCAATGTCGCCACCCGCTGCGGGTCACGCTTGCCGTTCACCTCCAGCTTATTCTCATTCACGAATGCGGTCACCGGCGTCCGTGCTTCGGCGATCTGCTTCAGCAGCAGCGTCGTCACCCGGTCCAGTTCTGCATTGTCCACCCTCGCCGCAATGCTGAGCGGGAGATCGTCCATGGTAACGGCGACATATTTGGAACTGGTTTGTGCTGTGGTGATGTGTAATGCGAGAAGCAGTAGGATGATGAGTGTTTTCAAAGGTTCTTCGGATGCGTGAGAGTATTTAAATTAGTGAGGGCCCAACGAAGCGCGGTGCATATATATGAATATACTACGAGCGTTCGTAAATGACAATCTCAGCCGATACGGTCAACCGAATTGGTCGCCCACCAATCGTTGTCAACGTTAACCTTGACAACGATTTTTTACAATCGTCAAACTTTGTCAGCCCCAAGCACCAATACCAGTCCTCTATTACAGCAGTTGTGTTCGCATGAATTGGATCGCTTTGAATTTGAATCCTTCTTGATCGCTCGGCATGATCATAGCCGCTATATTCTCTGTCATGTGACGTTCGTCCGCCGTAGCAGGAATGACGCATGTGACCGCCGGGTGGGCAATGATGTACTGAAGAAAGAAGGCGCTCCACGTCGTGATACCCAGTTCAACGGCCCAGGGCGGAACGGGTGTTCCGCGGACGGCGGAGAACAGCGCCCCTTTCTCGAACGGTTCGTTGACGATCATAGCAACGCCGCGGTCTAAGGCGGCAGGCAGGAGACGCTGCTCCGCATTCCGTTCCCGCAGTGAATAATTGCATTGCACGAAATCCAATTGCTCGGAGCGGGTGATCCGCTCCAGCTCCTCGTGCGCAGAATTCTGATAATGTGTGATGCCGATATAGCGAATCCTCCCCTCCTCTTTCCAACGCCGCAGTGTCTTCAGGTGTGTCCGCCAATCGACAAGGTTATGGATCTGCATCAGGTCCATCGTTGTGCGGCGCATCTTCACAAAGGATTCCTCCATCTGCCTCACCCCTTCCTTCTCCCCGGTCGTCCAGACCTTTGTCGCATAGAAGAACTTCGCATCGGTTCCCATTCCCGAAGTCAGATCTCCGATGACGGATTCTGATCGTCCATACATAGGGGAAGAATCGATCATTGCGTTGGGGTACGCATTCAAAGCAGTGAGAACGTTCCGCAAAGGAGCGCGTGCGGACTCATCCGGACCGACATCGAAACGTTTCCAGGTGCCGAGTCCGATAACGGGGATCGCTTCACCGGAGGAAGGGATGGTTCGGTATATCATGGAAGAATATACCATTATGGTGTGTATAATGGTATTCGGACCGATATGGTCAACCGAAACGGTCACCCGCTCACCCTTGTCAAGGTTAACCTTGACAACTTTTTTTTACATTAGTAAAGCTTCGTCAGCCTCATATACCAATTCCACTCCCAGGTCGCCCCATCGTCCGTGGAAACAGCCTGGGACCAGACCGGATGCTCCGGGTCCGTTGCATCCCATTGATAGAGGATGACGATCGGGCGCCCCTCGAACACATCGTCCGCATACAACTTTCCCACACCATTCTCGAACGAACCGGTCACCGGCGTCCCGTCCATCCCTCCGCCGTTGCTGTCCACCCAATAGACGGACCAGAGCCGCGTATCGCGGTCATACAGCCGGATCGCCATCCCCTCGAACGGCTTCCCGTTCCAGGTGGAATAGTAGTGCTCTACATTGCTCCGGCCGAGCAGTGCTTTGCTCATATGGAGATCGGAATCGAATTCGATCCACTCATTGCTGTTGGTGATCCGGGACTTCAGCATCCGGTTCTGTACCTTCCACTTCCCGACCAGAAAATCAAAATCGTTTTCGGATGATGTGGCGGAGGGGATGATCGTCCGTTTCTTCGCGGGAGCAGCGGGAGCTTCCTCCGTGCGCTGCAGCAGGGATGTGCAGGAGGCGAACGACAGAGCCAGGAACAGGATCGCAATTCTCATTATAGTTTCCTTTCGTTGGTGGTGATACGTGAATACATAGTTCTCCTGTAACGGCCGTTCCGATTTTTTCGGTGATCCTGCCGGGACAGGTTCACTGAGAGATGCGGGATCGGCCGCTCTTCATTGCGTGTGTGTGAGTTCAGCGGCGGATCATGGATCGAGCAGAGGGAGGTACCGTTCGCGGATGATCCGCTGATGCCAGCGCGGATGGCCGGCAAGGATGAATGCGACGGAAAGGACGGAGTATGGACCGCGGAAACCGGTTCCGGTACGGCGGAGCGCTTCGTCATTGAAGGAACGGAAGAGATCGATGGTCGAACGGCGAAGTGTGACCATTTCTGCGATAAGCTCCTGCAAAGGACGCTCCTCGGCAAAAGAGTTCGCGGCATAGACATCCTCGTCGAACGGCAGCACTGTGCCTGCCTCACCGCGGGCAAAGACGAGAGCGCGATACGTGAAGATCCGCTCCGTGTCGATGAGATGCTGCAGGATCTGTTTGATGGTCCATTTCCCGGGCGCATAGACCTTCGTGCCGAGCGATTGGAACATGCCCGTCGGGAATTGTTCCATCTCCGTCAGTCCGTTCGTCAGGGCGGTGATATGGTCCGCATCATCCGCCATCAGGATGTACCGGTCGAAGTACTCCGGCATCGGTGCGATCTGTGATCGTAACATCGTTCCTTCCTTTCAATAAATATGCATCATGCTGCGGTGTCGGACAGCAGACGGTTGACCTGCCGTTCACTTTTCAGTCCCACCTGCCGCGCGATCTGACGGCGGGTGAGGTCGGGATTCTTCAGGAGCTGACGGATCCTCTCCCGGCGGAGGATGGTGATGTATCCGTTCACCGTCACGCCGGTCTCTTTCTTGAAGATGCGCGTCATGTTCCGGGCGCTCATGCACGCGGTCTCGGCAAGGTCGAACAGCGATGCACGTTCGTCCAGATGCGCTGCCAGCCGGTCCTGCACCGCATGGATGCCGGAGTGGAGATGGTTCCGGTGCAGCATGAACTCGCTCTGCTGGTGCTGCTCCCCGTTCCGGCGTGTGTAGATGACCATCTCGCGTGCCACGGTGTGCGCGAGCCGAGCGCCGGCCAATTGCTCGACGATGGCAAGTGCCATGTCGATGCCGGAAGCGATCCCGGCGCTGGTGTAGATCCGGTCCTGATACGTGTAGAGGATGTTCTCCTGCACCAGCGCTTCCGGATACCGCTTCTGCAGCTCACCGGTTCGCTTCCAATGCGTCGTGCAGCGTTTACCTGTGAGCAACCCTGCTTCCCCCAGAACGAACGCACCGCTGCAAATACTGCCGACCGTTACCCCTTGTGCATGAGCGCGCCGAAGCCATGATAGCACCTCTTTATCCTTTTTGAATTCCGCTGAGAGCAGATACGACAACTCCGCACCGGGCACAAGGATGATATCTCCGGCGGATGGTTTCGTTGAGGAATAATGCTTCAACGGACCGAACGGAAGAAGCGCCGACGTCTGCAGCCGCGCAACGGTCGAACAGTACCGCACCGCGATCTCCGCACCGTACCCGGCTGCTTCCAGAAAGACCTGGTCCGGTCCCGCCAGGTCCATGATGTGGATGTGCGGCAGGACGAGGAAGTAGATTGTGATCGGGCGCTGTGGTGATGTTCGCATTGTCATAACTCTCCTAAGATACGTGAAGGGCGGAACGGCGTACAGTCAAACAACGGACATTTTGAGCCAAAGTGCAACAACGCATTGTGAGCAGTTTCTCAGGAGCAGAAGGAGGATTTTCATTCGGTTTTTCCTTATGTTTCCCGATATGAAAACACGCGCCTCCAAAAAGATCCTGAATGGAACGGTCAAAGAGCTCTACTCCAACGGTTCCCCCTCTCTCACCGGCCGGATGGCCAGCGGAAAACGAACCGGTGTCTGGAAATATTTCCTCCGCAACGGACAGCTCCGCGCGACGGGACGGTACGCTGCCGGACTGATGAACGGTACCTGGAAGTGGTACCGCGAGAACGGAAAGCTGTGGCAGACCGGAACATTCCTGAAAGGTGTGAAGCACGGGCCGTGGAAACGGTACCATCTGAACGGAAAGTTGTTCGATGCGGGCCGCTTCACGAAGGATGAGAAGAGCGGCACGTGGAAGATCTACGATCCGAAGGGAAAGCTGCTGAACTCAGTGTCGTACACAAAGAAGACGAAGCACGATCCCTGGAAAGCGGAGCGGCATAAACCGAGACTCTCCAAACGGACCGTGAGTGTGAAGAAGAAACGGAAATAACGGGGCCGTGAGTATGGGCAGCGTGTTGACGGACGAAATGGAAAAAAACATGCAGTCGTGCGTCCTCTGCTGGCTTGCCACGGCGGATGCGTCGGGTGTACCGAATGTCTCACCGAAGGAGATGTTCTTCCGTCACGGCGATGACCGGCTCTTGATCGCCCACATCGCATCGCCGGTCACGGTGAGAAACATCCGGCAGAATCCGAATGTCTGCGTCAGCATGGTCGAGGTGTTCGTGCAGAAAGGATACAAGTTCACCGGCACCGCGCGGATCGTGGAGCAGCACGATGCGGAATTCGCCGCTCTCCATGCGCTCTTCTCCGAACGGTTCGGCAGCCGCTTCTCGGACCTTCTCCGCGCGGTGATCGCCGTGTCGGTCACCGCCGCCCAGCCCATCATCGCTCCCAGCTACCGCTTCTTCCCGGAATCGACCACCGAGCAGGGACAGATCGATCAGGCGATGGAACGCTATGGTGTTCGTCCGCGATAAGTATCTCATTCATCAAAGCGATCAAGATCGTCCGCCATGTCCATCACCTACCGCCATATCGAACCGCAGGACAACGCTGAGATCGCCGAGGTCATCCGCAAGATCTTCCGCGAGCACCGCATCGATATGCCGGGGACGGTCTATACCGATCCGACCACGGACCGCCTCTACGAACTCTTCCGCACACCGAAGAGCGTATACTGGGTCGCGCTGGATGACGGCGTGATCATCGGCGGCTGCGGTATCTATCCCACCAACGGACTCCCCGACGGATGTGTCGAACTTGTGAAATTCTACGTAGCGGCAGAGTACCGAAGCAAAGGGATCGGCAACGCCCTCATGCAGCGAAGCATTTCCTCTGCAGCCGAACTCGGTTATACACAGATGTATCTGGAATCGTTCCCCGAACTCAATAAAGCGGTCAGCATGTACCTCCGCAACGGCTTCGCGTATCTGCCTGCGGCACTCGGCAACTCGGGTCACTTCGCCTGCAACATCTGGATGGTGAAACAGCTTCCATGAACCGCACGGTGCTGAAATACGGAATGGCAATGGCGGCACTCATCGTGCTGCTGAAGATCGTGGAGTATCGTTATTTCGTCTTCGGCGATCTGACGGCGGAGTTCTTCGTTGGCTTCATCGCCTTCCTTTTCACCGGTCTCGGCGTCTGGGTCGGATGGAAACTCACCCGCCGGACCGTGGTCGTGCGCGATCCGGATTTCGTTCCGGATGCCGCCGCGTTGGAATCGCTCGGCATCAGCAAGCGGGAGCTGGAAGTGCTGGAACTGATCGCGCAGGGTCTCTCCAACCGCGAGATCGCGGAGAAGCTCTTCCTTTCCCCTCACACGGTGAAGTCGCACTCCTCCAGCCTCTTCGTGAAACTCGGCGCCCGGCGCCGGACCGAAGCGATCAAGCGGGCCAAGGAGTTGGGTGTGCTGGGATAGACCTCCCCGGCCAACCATCCATATGGAGATGGTGCCCACCTATATAAGGGAAGAAGGTGGACCCCGCCCAAATGCATGAAATTGCCCTTTTCATCCTTTCGGGTGATGCGGCCGGGCACCCCCGCGGCGTATCTTGGATGCAGATTCGCTGCCGGAACCGGCGGACGGACACGACCAATTCTCACACCATACAAAGGAACACCTATGCGTAAGATCGTCCTTGTCTACGGCTCCATCGCCGGCATCCTGATGGACCTGCTCTTCCTGCTCAGCTTCTGGATGATGGAGAACGGCATGCTCTCCTTCGACAACAGCGAGCTGTTCGGCTACACCACCATGATCATCGTGCTTTCGCTGGTATTCATGGGAGTGAAGTCCTTCCGCGACAACCACCTGAACGGCGTGATGACCTTCGGCGCCGGAGCCAAGACCGGCATCCTGATCGCCGCGATCGCAGCACTGTTCTATGCCGGCGGCTGGGAGGTCTATTATAATGTGGTACCGAATGTGCGGGAGACCTTCATGGCGCGGTATGAAGAAATGAATGTGAAGAAGATGCGGCACGAAGGAGCGACCGAGGAGAAGATCGCAGAGAAACGGGCAGAACTGCAGAAGATGGCGGAGATGTACAAGAATCCGTTCATTCGTTTCGGCATCACGCTGGCGGAGATCTTCCCGCTCGGACTGGTGGTGGCGCTCATCAGCGCCGGTATCCTGAAGAAGAAGAGCGTCCTGCCTGCATAGTCCTTCGGAGAAAGCGGGAATGCACTCTGCGGTTCCCGCCATTCTTCCTCCCTCCGACAATTCGTGACAATTCGGAACACGGCAATGACACCGCTCGTGCGGTAATTCCTTATCATTGATGAACGAATGTTCGTTCATCAACCGATACGATCCCGTCACCATGACCGCCACTCTCTCTGACGCTAACAGCAAGCGATTCCGCTTCTGGTCCTTCGTCTCGATGGTCCTGCTCGTGTTCGTCCACGGCTACAATCTCGACATCCGCTTCCTGCATCCCGCCACGATGCCGGGAGAGCCGCTGACCTTCACCGCGTTCTTCGAATACTGGACCGCCAACGGACTCCTCCGTTTCCGCATTCCGATGCTCTTCCTCATCTCCGGGTACCTCTTTGCGATGCACGACCTTGTGCCGCAGGGACAGAGAATGAAGAAGCGGCTACGCACCCTGCTGGTGCCGTATCTGCTCTGGAGTGCCGCAGGATTCGCCCTGGTCGCGGTGATGGAGATGACCGTGCTCGGAACGGACATCCTCCGCACAACGCGGATGCTGCAGATCGGCGAGAACACTATCCTGCTGAGTGAATATTCCTGGCTAGAGGTGCTCGGACGCTGGATCTTCATGCCGGTACCGTACCAGCTCTGGTTCCTTCGTTCGCTGCTGATGCTGAACCTGCTCTATCCCGCTCTGCGCTGGTGTGTGACACATCCCAACGCGCCGAAATTCTTCTTCCCGCTCGCCGTCTTATTCTGGCTTGCTTCGTTCGGTATCCTTTTCATAGAGGGAGAAGGGTTGCTCTTTTTCAGTCTCGGTATTTGGATGCAGAAACGGTCGTTCGACCTGGACGGACCTGCGCCGCTGATGCAGCCGATGTGGTGGGGAATGCTTTTTGTCGGTACCGCCGCGGTGAAATCAGTGCTGGCATTCACCGGTATCCCTGGTATAGGGGACTGGATCTATCCTCTGCTGCTGCTCCTGCATAAATTGACAGTGTTGTCGGGCGTGATTTTTGCGTGGTTCGCAGGACGGGAACTCGCCGAGCGATGGATGGAGCGGCGGTGGTTCGCCGCAATGGCGGGATATTCATTCGTCATCTATGCGATGCATGCACCGTTCGTCGCTTTCGCCATCGACGGAGTTTTCCGGTACGTGCATCACTTGCCGTTCTACCGGTTGGGGACGTTCATTCTGCTGCCGCTGACGATCATTGCGATGTGCGTACTCGTGGGATGGGTCTTGAAGAGGACCGTGCCGCGGTTCTACGGTCTGCTTACCGGCGGACGGGGTTTGGCGTGACGGCTGTTCCGTTTCCTTGACGATCATCAATCCCGGACGTTTGGAACTGTTCGGATTCTTCTCTACTTTCGTCTTGATGAACCCGACCATTGGTGAAATCCTGTGAACGCCGTATCCATCATTATCCTGCTCGGAGCGATGCAGGGCTTCCTCCTGTCGTTCTCCATCAGCAGCATGAAGCGAGGAAATCTCCGTGCGAACAGGACCGCAGCCCTCTTCATCCTGCTGATTGCCGTCACACTGCTCGGCCGTTATGCCTATACGGTCACCGCACCTTCGCTATTTTTCTCCAAATTGCTCTTCGTCGGCGATTTCGTCATCTTCTTCTACGGACCGCTCCTCTATCTTTACTTCCTCCGTTTGTTCGGGGTTCAGCCTCGCCGAAGGATCGCACCGTGGGTCCATTTCATTCCCATGGCGTTCTTCTCCGTCATCGTCCTACCGTTCATCGGTATGGACCAGGCAACATTCGATGAGTACAACCAGCGGATGGAATACGTATTCTACGGATTGGAACTCCTGGCGATACTGCAGAACGCTGTGTATGTTGCCGTGAATGCTTCCCTGGTCCACACATACCGCACCGTGAGTCTGCAAAGGAATTCTGCGTTGCCTCAATTGAATTTCTATACAGCACTGCTGGCAGCGACCGCTCTTGGTGTTCTCTTTTGGGGGACCGGTTTCATCCTCCGCTTCATCGGTCCGGCGGAGTTGCGCGGCTACTTAGGATATCAGCTTGTGTGGATCGGTCTTTCCGGATTCATCGTCGGTCTCGGATATTATATACTCCGCACGCCGGAGATTTTCGCCGTCTTCGACGAGGAGGCTGATACATCAAGCGCCGCGCCTCCCCCGCTGGAGCAAGCGGACGAACTCACCGCAAAACTGGAGCGGGTGATGCAGGAACAGCGCCCGTTCCTCGATCCGAAGCTGACGCTGCCGGACCTTGCCGGCATCACCGGCATTCCTACGCATTCACTTTCCCGCATCATCAACGAGCGCTTCGGCAGGAATTTCTTCGAGTTCGTCAACTCCTATCGGGTGGAAGAATTCAAACGGATCGCTACTCCCGAGCGGCTCCGGACGATGACGCTGTTCGCTCTCTCTCTGGAAGCCGGATTCAACTCCAAGTCGACTTTCAATGCCGCTTTCAAGAAACTGACCAACCGCACACCGCGAGAATACTTCCGCACGTTGCCGCAATAGTTGTACTTTTCGCCCCTTTTCTAGGCAGTTTTGTCCCAGGTTGTCCGACTTTATAAGGTCGGACGATTCCCCTGTTACAGCTCCGTATCATGGTGCAGTCATTCACCACACCACTCACCATTACTATACAGGAGCTCTATGAACATCGTCTTCCGTTTCGCCGCTTTGATCCTGCTGACCGGCGGGATCCTCTCCGCACAGAATGTCACAACACTCATTCAGGCAGCGCCATTCAACGATGGTCTTGCGCTGGATGCACAGGGGAATATCTACGCTTCCTATTATTACAATACTGTCGTCACCAAGATCACCCCGCAGGGTAAGGCAACGGCTTTCGCTACCGGACTGTCCAGTCCCAACGGATTGACGTTCGGACCGGACGGGAACCTCTACATCCCTAACACAACAGGAGGAACGATCTCTCGCGTGACGCCGGCCGGAGTGAAATCGACTTTCCTCACGATCGCCGATCCCGCTACCATCATGTTCAATCCCGACGGAAGCATGCTGGTGACCCATTACAATCTGAACAAGATCTCCCATGTCGACACGGCGAAGAATATCACCACCTTCCTGTCCGGAAGTCCGCTGAACGGTCCGATCGGACTTGTCCGGGATACTGCCGGAACACTGTACATCGCAAACTTCACGGACGGTAAGGTGTTCCGGTACCACCGCACGGACAGTCTGCAGCAGATCGCTGATATCCCCGGATGGCTCGGGTTCATGGCCATCTCGCGCAACACCCTGTTCGTGACCGGATACCAGCAGTGCCGCATCTATCGCATCCCGCTGAACGGCGGACCGACCGTATCCATCGCCGGGAACGGCGGGCTGGAAACGATCGATGGCCCGTTCCTCAGCGCTTCCTTCGCCAATCCGAACGGCATCGCCATCACCCCTTCCGGTGATACGATGTATGTCTCCGATTACAGTACCCGTGCACTGCGGCAGCTGACGGGATTCCATACGGTGACCTCGGTTCCCCAAGGTCGAAGGAGCACCGCCTCTTTCCGTCTGGAACAGAATTATCCGAATCCGTTCAATCCCTCCACTACCGTGTCGTTCAGTGTTCCGCAACAGTCCCATGTGCGGATGGAGGTCTATTCTATGCTGGGTGAACGTGTGGCGCAGCTGATCGATGGCACAATGTCCGCCGGCGAACACTCCGCTCTGTTCGACGGTTCGGAACTCGCCAGCGGTATGTATCTGATCCGCATGACGGTCGGTGCCGCGACCGCAACGGTGAAAGCGCAGTTGATCAAATGAAGAACTGCATTATACTTACGATTCTCTGTTCCTTCGTTCTGTCCGCACAGACTCCGCGCAGCACGGCGTTCGCCGATTCCACGAAGCGGACGCGCTCTGTGGCGGAACGATACATGCAGCACTATCTCTCGATGAATGTCGAAGCCATGGGAGCGCTGATGCATGATGCGATCACATTCGAGGACCCGACGGCGCGGTTGATCTTCGGTTCACAGAAGCACGAAGGGAAAGATTCGGTGCTGGCGGCAATGCAGATGTCGGTCAAATCCATCACCGGAATGACGCCGGACCACATCCGGCAGTTCGCATCCGGCAACACGTTGGTCTCGGAATTGACGCTCCGCTGGTCCTTTCTAAGCCGGTCGGGAAAACCGGTCACCATCACCACACCGCTCGTGGTCGTATTGATGGTCCAGGACGGAAAAGTGATCTGGCACCGTGATTATGGTGATTATACGACCTTCCGGCGCCAATATGAGGAGCAGGTGAAATGATGCCTGGTATGAAACACATCGCATCGATCCTTTTCATCATGGCCACGGCGGTCACCGCACAATCGGTGACCACCGTGATCGGCAACTCGCTCTTCAATGACGGACTCGCACTGGATGCCGGAGGGAACATCTATGCAGCCCGCTATCCCGGGTCGACCGTTGTGCGGATCACGCCGCAGGGAACTCTGACAACGTTCGCAAAGGGATTCTTCGATCCCAACGGCATCGCGTCCGCACCGTGAAAGCAATGATGCTAAAAAAGTGCAATTGCCGATGAGCCGTGATGTACAGCGAGATCGATCACAGGAATTAATTCTTACTCTTCAAAAAAAGGAACGATTCAATGAAAAATATTACTCTCATTCTTACCGTGCTGACGTTCTTGCTGAGCGGAACGGTCGTATCGGAAGAACAACCGATCGATACAACCAGCCACAGTACTCTGCACCGCACAATACAGCAGGGGGAAATTGATACCCTCATCTCCCTTTTTTCCGATTATGTCTTTTCTAAAAACGCATCCGGACTTCGTTCTATTGTTATCAGTGAAAATTCGGCAATGTTCGGAATTGACAAGCAGACCGGCGGACCGGTGATAACACAGGCTTTTCCGGCATCGGAATTCATCCGGAGCGTCACGGAGATGGAGGGAACCAACAGACTTCAGATCACCGGACGGAACATTGAGGTCTCCGGCAACTCGGCATATTCATTCGCGCGGTATGACCAGCTGTTCAACGGAGCTGACGCTGGTTTCGGGTACGATCTATTCACCTTTGTGCGACGGAATGACGAATGGAAGATCGCCGTCATGAACTGGACAACCAATCCCGGTCCGATCACGGAAAGATCATTCGTTCCCTCCAACACACCGACGGATGTTCTGTTGCAGTTATCAGACAGTCTGAACCGGCGCCGGACGCACTCTTCATTGGTCACCGGTGATGCCAGCGGTACGTATGTGCTGCATCCGAAGGCGGATTCACTGACACGGTCCGTCAGCACCGTGGGCGCCTTCCGGAAAAATATTCTCCCTTCGGTCTCCTCATTCTCCGTACAGAATGTCCGTTCACGGATCTGGGATGATTATATGGCAACCGTAGAATCCGATTATTCCATTACTATCAAAGGAATCTCGTTCTCGGGGAAGATGACAGGAACACTGCTTGCCACGAAGAACAAACAATGGCGGTTCACCTCCATTATGTTCGGTTGATATTGCCGCTGATCCTTGTTTTTAAGCGAAGAAACAGCAGCGTGAATACTTCATTGATCAATGTATCACTTTGGAGATAGCCCTATGATGTTACGAATCCTCA
>JAVBYA010000072.1 GCA_030824295.1 Bacteroidota bacterium | reverse complement strand
TCAAGTCCATCCGCGCGCCGGTCCAGAGCTCGCGGCTGGTGCGGAAGGTGAGTTTGTTGTTCTGCGTGAATCCGTCGCTGGCGCGCATACCGCGCGCACGGATCTGGTCGGCGGCATCGGTGCTGAAACCGATGAACGGGAACGCCGGCTTCAGGAAGACATCCGTGATGTTGGCGCCCGGCACGGAGACGAGACCGAGCTGATACGCACGCGACGGTCCGTATTCGTTCTCCGACTGCTGAACGAACGGTGCACGACCGAAGAGATTCGTGAAACCGGGCCGGCCGGGAACGCCGCCGTTATTGGCGGAATTGTTCTGCGTGAAGGAGACATTGATCTTGTCATAATCCAGCAGCGGCGTTTTGATGACCGTGCGGATGATGCCGATCAATCCTTCTCCTTTGGGACCGGCCGCCTGTGTGGTGTCGGCAGGTTTGGATTCTGCAGCCGGAGTGCCCGGTTCTTTCTTCTCCGTCTCGTCCTCATCTTCATCTCTATCACCGCGGCCGCGGGAAGGTGCCGGAAGCGCCGGTGCGGCTGCTGAAGCGATGGGCTTCGCCGGGAACCAGGAATCGACGAATGCCTTAAGACTGATGTCCGATGACAGGGAGATACTGTTGGTCCAACCGGTCGAGATTCCGAGATCCCCGTTCTGCAGACTGTTCGCCCAGCGGTACGCCACCTGATATCGGGCACCGAACGTGATGTACTTTGCAAGGTCCGCCGGAATGCGTGGACGGGTGTTCACGGAGATGGATTGACTGTAGGAATTATCATACCCGAAATTCAGGAGCCGGTCCGAGCCGATCATCTGATTGAGGATCTGCTGGAAATCTCGCTGGCGGCCGAACCGGTCCAGTTCCATATGCACCATGGTGCTGGAGATATCCAGCGAATAGTCCCCGGAAAGATTGAGCAGTCCATTCTCCGTCAGTTTCCACCCGAATGCCATCCGGCGGGAAGAGGCGAGACCGCGGACCGGATTGCTGTCCCGGTCAAGATTCCGGAGCCGTTCATTGGTGCGGGAACGGGACAAGGTCATGCTGGTGGAGAAATTCGTGAAGGGATTGAAATACAACTGGAAATCCTTGAAATCGCCGAGCAGAAACAGCTCTTCGAAGAATCCGAACGGCTGGATATAGTTGTCTGTACTGAACGTATAGGAATACCCCAGATTCGAACTCCACTGCCACGATGTTCTCGATGCAACGTTCGGATTCCGCAAGGTGGAGGTGGTGTAACTGAATCCATACTCCAGCCGGTTGAAGAAGTCGCGGAAGAACCAGTTATCGGACAGTACCGTGATCTTGAATCCGGGGAAAGAGTATGTATCGGTGGTCGTGAGTGTCTGCACAACGGAGAGGACGCTGTCACGCTGCTGTTCCGCCTTCTCTGCCGATCCGGTCTTGGCCTGGATGACATCCCGCTGCTGGTCGGCAGCTTTCGTCACGAGAATATCGGAACTGGGCAGATACTGCGGGGTGCTGATCTGTTCGCTGTGCGAATAACTGAACGGCAGCCGCGTTCCGGTCCAATCCACCGGAAGGAACTTCTCGAAGGAGAAGGCAGAGGAAAGATTCCAGCTGGTGCTGGTCACGCGGCTCCCCAGCCGGTCCTCCAGCCGATGGAAGTTCGGATCCACTCTGGTGTAGCTGAACGCCACCGTTCCAAGATCGGCAAGCCGCACACTCGTACTGACGCTGTACGCCCAGCCCGGTGTATCATCTACATTCGCAAGACGCAGTTCGTTCATCCACACTTGTCCGGTCACCGCCGTTTCGGTGCCGGTGATGACCGGATTCTCGATCCCGATGGAGATGAACGCGATACGGGTCAAAGTCGGCTGACCGAGCACAGCATATTGGGCGCCCACCGTACTGTTCGGCACCGGACCGGTCACACGTGCCGTGGCCGAATCGCGCCCCTGCTTGAGAGAGGTGAGGTCCTCGAAACGGATGTTGACGTTGTTGCGGGAATCCCATCCCGGCAGGACCGGTGCGCGGTACTCATAGTAGTTCAGACTGTCCGAACCGAACCGGATGAACATGTTCACGGAAGGCTTCGCGGGATCCGAACTGAAATGGTCGTCACCGTGAACGAACATCTTCATCTCACGATAGCTGAACACATCCAGCGGCTTGTAGGAGAATTTCTTGATGGCCTCTCTCAGGTCACCATCCGACAATGCGTTGATGTTCAGTGCGAGCGACTGTTCGTTGCCGTACACCTGCTCGTCCGGTTTGGTCCGGTCCCGTTCACGGAACACACCCGGCGGCGATGTATAGCCCTGCAGTCCGTTATCCTCGATGTTCACCACCGACACTTTGAAGGACGAATCGTTCCGCTTCACTTGTTCCCATTGGTTCCCGATCAGGTTGAATTCCACAAAGTTCATCTCGAACTCTTCCTGCTGTCCGGTGAACCACAAACGGGCGAACTGGATGTTCGTCTGGTCCGGCGAACCGATCTTGAACTTGAATTCGCTGATGGGGATGCGGTACTGGTACCAGCCGCGGTATCCGCCACCGACGCGCTGCGGATTGGCATCGGTCGTATCGAGATTCAGCTCATAGGTATAGTAGTCGTTCGCACGGTCGGTATTCCCGTTCCGGTTCAGGTCTTCGGTATCAGGACTGTATCCTGCGGGGGACGGAGTGCTTCCCCAGCGGTTCAACTCCACGCCATTCGTTCCGAGATAGTCGATGGTGTTATAGGAATAATCGTCTCCGGAAGGATCCCCTTCTAACTCGGGGAAGAGTCCTTTGTTCGCTGCAATGAACGAAGCATACTGATTCTTCTCCTCGTTGTTGAAGAGACCATCGATACCAGTATCCTCCTTCTGCTGGACCACATCATCTTTGTTAGTCCCCTGATCCTCTAAATCCCATCGGCCGTTCACATATACATCCTCACTGATGGAGCCAAGGTCGATGTAGACCTTACGCGTGGAATCGATCCGTCCCTTACTGACGTTCACCCAGACCTCGATGTACCCGACATTCTCGCTGATCAGATTGATGGAACTCACCGACAGGAGCTTCATGATGCCGCCCCAGTTCTGCGCCGGCTTATCCAGCAGGGTCTTCTGCAGGTCCAACGAGTAATTGTACATACCGCGCTTCAGAGGATTGTAGTTCACGGTCATGAACATCACACGGTCCTGGCCGCGCGCTACCTGTTTCACACGATTCCCTTCGGAATCGAATCCATAGATATCGTCGACCGAGATCTGACGAAGGTCATTGTACCAATACGTGCGGGCTTTCGATTTGATCTTCTGCGTATCCGGCAGTGTGATCTTGGGTGATAGATCAATGTTGGACTGGTAGAACGGCGGACTGGATTCATGCCATGCACCGAAATTGACGCCGAGGGGGATGATGCGTTTGGTCCCTTCAAAATCATCGATGTACGCAATGCCGGTCCCGTTGTCGTCCGCGATGGTGCTCTTCTTGGTATTGGGATCGGGGTTCATGTACGCCGCTTCACCGCGGAGTGTGAAATCGGATTTCGCTTTCGTATCGATGAACGGCAGTGCATCGATCGCTTTGGTGAGGAACGACAGATCGCCGGCGGTCTGTCCGTCGAACCCGTAGATCGAGTTATTGGTCGGTTCTTCATTCAGCCGGACCTTATCGTTGATCACCTGTTGGTCCAGATTCATCATGGTGAAGCCGAACTTGGTCTTCTCCGAAAGGTCCACTTCCCCCCGCAGTCCCATCAGTGTTTTGGATGCCAGCTGGAACAGATCGTTCTGCTCGAACTTCACGGAGAGCTGGGCACCGGGAACGAGTGCTTCCTGCTTTTTGATAACGACCTGACCGATGATGTAATCCACCGTGTAGTCGACATTGGCTAGCAGCGGCTGTCCGTTCAGCATCACTTCGACGCTTCCTTCCACCACATTGAATCCGAGATTGATGGTGCTGGAACTGGACGCGGTGATCTTTCCTTTGATGAGGAATTTATCCTTCAGGTTGTTCTGTTGAGCCGCTGCACTGGAAGTATCGTAGAGGTTATCATAGAGGTAGCGGGCAATGATTGTGTCCTCCATCGTCGGTTCCATGACCTTGAGAGCATTGCGGAGTCCGGTCGTGAACGGCTGGAGCGTCGGGAAGATGATCTCGCCCCGTTCCTGGTCGATGGTCACCCACGCAGTGAAGTCGAATTTGTCATCCGGTTTCGGCGTGCCGGAATTATCGATCTTGTCCAGACCGAACAACTGGAGGATCTTCGATGTACCGATGACCCGTTCCGCTTCCTTTCCGGACTCCTTGTAGACGATGTCGAGCTCGAATCCTTCCTTGTCGATCTTGCGGCCGCCGAGAGGATAGATATTCTTCAGCATCAGTCCGAACAGCGCACTGTCCCCCGGCAGACTGTAATTGAGCGGCTTCACTAATTTCAGTACCAGCACCGAATCCGTTCCGAGCGATTTCCACGGCATACCGTAGATCAGGTCATCGTCGCTTCCGGTGCCGTTCTCGAACCGATAGGAAATGGCGATCGCCTGACCGTCCTGAACAGTGCGGTTCATGGTGATCACACCGGTATTTCGGTTGATGTTGTAATCCTTCTCAGGCTCCATTCTGTCCCAGTTCGCGGCAACGATGCCGCTATCCTTGGAGGTGGAATAGGATCTGTTCCGGTACTGCTGATACGGATTTGGATCGGAGGCGCTCACCGGAAGCAGCTGGAAGAACGCATTGGCGTACACCGTGTTCTCCACCGGTGCACTAGTACGCGAGAGCCAAACCTCGTATTCATTCTGCTTAATCTCCAATTCACCAGGTGCGGACTTCGTTTTGATGTACTCTTCGTAATATTGTTTGTAGGTAGGATCCACAAAGAAATGGTCCTTCGAATATTCCCATGCACGCTTCTCGAACTCGATATTCTGCACACCGCCCGAAACGGTCTTCTCCTGGATCTGCCCTTTCTTCTGCGACGCGATGGCGGTCAGTTTCAGCGGACCGATCTGGAACGCCGCTTTGATACCGAACAGCGCGGAACTGCTGGAGACGAAGCTGGACGTGGTGGAGAGCGACACGTTGCCGGCTTCGACGCTCTGCACGATCTCGTCCTCGTACCCGGTATATTTGATCTTCAGCTGATTCTCGTACTCGAACGTGCGCTGCGTGTTCCAGTCGGCAAGGATGTTCAGTTTGTCGCCGATGGTGCCGCTCACGTTGATCTGCACCTCCTGAGCGAAGTCCGGTTCATTGCGGGAATTACCGTACGGACTGTACGATGCCTGGTCCGTGGTCGTATTGCGGAACGCAGCACGGATGTCCACTGCGCCGGAGATGTTCAGGTTGATACGGGGCGGACCGAAGATGGAGAAGACCGGATTGGCCGGTACGGGGATGTCGATCTTGGTGAAGGTGCCGAGCAGATCGCCGATATCGTCCCGCTTCTTGCTCGCTTTGGCATCCTCTTCCTTATCGATGAACTCCTCGAAGTTCTTTGTGAAATCTGCCTGCGTCCGCTGTTTCACATACACGTCCATCGGCATTTTGATCGGGATCTTGATATCCTTCCCGTTCACCGTCTGCCGTACGATCACATACCGTCCGGTGGAATCGAGTTCAACGGTGTTCACCACCAGTGCCGGCTCCTTCAGATAGAATGGATTGTAGGATGGCTGCGTTGCCGGAGCTGCGGCGGCATCCTGCCGGCGGTAGGTGAGCTGTTCCAGGAAGGTGGAATCAGAGATGACGTACGGTTTGGGACCGGACGTATCGGCAGCGGCAGTCGAATCCTGCGGCATCAGCGCAGCATCCTCGGTCGTGTCCGCTCCAAAGAATGGTAACGGACGTGCGGTACCTTCCCGGGCGCTGACCGGGGAAACGGGGATGCCGACAAGGAACACGAAGGCAACGACCGTCAGTCCGAATACGATGCGTTTACGTACAGATGACAAAGCCAACGACGGAATGTGGGAAAGAGTGGATTGACCGAACAACCAATGCGCCTACACGCTGTTATTAAGAATGTATCAAGGATGCGATTGATCGTTCTCCTGTGCTGATGGGTATGGGGGAAATCGTGAGGAACGTTTCACAAAAGTAGAGAAATCCGTACTAACATTCAAGTTCTACTCCGGGTCGGCCCGGTCCAGAAGCTTCGGGTCGATGGTTTTCACTGTTTTTGCTCCCAGCACCTTCAATTGTTCGACGGAACGGACGATATTCCCCTTTCCTTCGTAGAGTTTCGACATTGCCTCGTCATAACTCTCCTTTGATTTCTTCATGTGATTGCCGACATCCTTCATGTTGTCGATGAATCCCACGAACTTGTCATAGAGTGCTCCGCCCCGCTGTGCGATATCGATGGCATTCCGGGTCTGTTTCTCCTGTTTCCACAGGGAAGCGATGGTGACCAGCGTGGCCAGCAAAGTGGAAGGGCTGACAATGACGATCTTCTTGTCCCACGCGTAGCTGAACATATCCTTGTCCGCCTGCACCGCGATGCCGAACGATGCCTCGATAGGAACGAACATCAGGACCAGTTCCGGGGAATTGAGCGATTCCGCCGTCTGATAGTTCTTCTCTCCCAGCAGTTTCAGATGTCCGCGCATGGAAGCGATATGCTCTTTCGTGTACCGCTCCCGATCCTCTTCTGTGTCCGCATTCACCAAGGCTTCGTACGCCGTGAGTGAGACCTTTGAATCGATGATGATGTGCTTGTTGTCCGGCAGAAAGACGACCACATCAGGACGGATGGTCTCTCCGTCCACATTCTTCGTGGAGACCTGGATGCGGTACTCACGGTCCTTCTCCAGACCGGACCGTTCGAGGATCTTCTCCAGGATGAACTCGCCCCAGTTCCCCTGCCGCTTGGTGTCCCCTTTCAGCGCGCGGGTAAGGTTGTTCGCCTCTTCGCTGATACGGGTGTTCAGTTCGGAGAGCCGCTTCACTTCGTCCTTCAGGCTGAGCGTGTCGCGCGCTTCCTTCTCGTACGTTGCCTCCACCTGCTTCTTGAATTCCTCGATCCGTTCCTTCAGCGGATTCAGGATGGAATCAAGGGAGGTACGGTTATGCTCGTTGAACGAGCGGGTCTTCTCTTCCAGGATGGTGTTGGCGATGTTCTTGAACTCCGCCGTCAGTTTGGCATTGGTCTGTTCCAGTTCCTGCCGTTGTTCGTCGATACGTGCGGTCAGGGAGCGCTGCTCGGTCTGCGCTTCGGAGAGCTGACGGTTCAGCTGAAGGGCGCTCTGTCGTTCCGCCTCGAGCGAACGCTTCGTTTCGGTCAGCTGAGCATCCAGCTGCAGCCGGGCCTCCTGCAGCTGCGCTGCCTGCACTTTGAGCTGCGAGACTTCAGCTTGAGACGCGGCGAATTGTTCAGGTGTGAACTGCAGCGGCTGAGCATACCTGGCTTTTGCGGCGAACCAGCCGACCGCGGCCCCGACAGCGACGCCGATGATCAAGACAAGGATTGTTTCCATAATCAGAACGGTTTTGTACAGAAGATGTAGAGGACAACGGCGAGGATGGAATACATCATCACCCGTGCATAGAACATACTCCAATTTTTGATGCGATTCCACACGTATGACACGGCGACCGTCACAGCGATGAGACCGAAGGTCATCACGATCACTTCCGGCACCGTCTTCGTTTTGCCGATGATGAAAGCGAGGCTCTTATTGTCCCAGAACAACCCATAGATCACCAGTAGATGCCCGGCATACGCCAGCAGGGATTCGGAACCGACGACGCTCACAATGGAACGTCCCGAGCGCATCTTCTGCTCCCAGAACCAGAGCGATGCGAGCAGGATCATGACGATGCCGAGTCGGATGAAGAAGAATCCGGGGCTCGCGCGCCAGTAATTGTGCTCCGGAAGAAAGACCACCGGCAGCACATCCGTCAGCACTGCAATAGCGATCAATACGAAACCGGCAGACAAGAACCGTGTAAAGAAGATTCGTTCGGTCATCTCCGTTCTATACCATACGTACAGCTGCGCAGCAAGACCGCCGCACAATACGAAACCCATCCACGGGAACAGCGGGAATTGGGACCGGTGTGCCGCCGTAAGATAGTTCGCCAGCGGTTCCGGCAGCAGATGGTCGATGTTCCGGTCATACATCCACGGGGAACCGAAGATGACCGCAGCAGCCAGCAGCGCCGCAGCGGCAAAATACCGTCTCTGCGTCCGCGTCACAAGCACCAACATGAGCATCGTCAGCAGCGATACGGCGATGGCATGCAGGACGTCGATCTTCCAGAACACCCCCCACTCCTGCCATGAGATGCTCATCAGTTTATTCAGAGAAAAGAACGGCAGATGAAGCGCATACCCGACCGCCAGCACCTGGAGGATACGTCCGGCCTGCTTCCAGAACACCGGGGATACGGTGAGATAATCGTTCCATTTCCGCTGTGCGATGAGCACAAAGGAATAGCCTGCCACGAACAGGAACGACGGCGCGACCAGTCCGTTGACGAAATTGAGCACCTTGAACCACTGCTCCTCTCGGAATGCCGGGATCAGGAAGGCGTTGAAGACATGGACCTCGATCATCACCAGCACGGCCCAGCCGCGCAGCAGATCGATATAGACGAATCGGGATTTGGTTCGCTCCATCAGTATGGCCGGAGGATGAACGTGATGAGAAGGGCGATGACAAGCAGGATCTTGACCGCTAACCCTGCGCTGGTGTACTTCCGCTTGAACATATACCATCCGGATGTGAACAGACTGATCACCGCCAACACTGCCAGGAAGACCGCGGACGCTTCAAGGACGTTCAGCGTAGGACGGATGATCTGCTGCAGTCCTTTATTCATCGCAGAACCGTAGATGATGATCAGATGGATGATATAGATGAAGAGTGATTCCCGTCCCATCATCTGCGGGATGCGGGACGGGATGGTCACGGAGTGTTCTGCAAAGAAGATCCCCGCAATGACAACGGCAACGAATCCCATCCGTGCGAATACGATGAGCGGATTCGCCTTCCAGACATCGTGCGGCGGATAGAGACCGATCGGGATATTGACCAGAATGAACATCACCGCCATCAACACCAGTCCATAGACGACCGACCGCTGCATGAACCTCGTCGCCTGATGATGCTCCTTTGCCCCGATGAATACGGAGGCGTACACGACACCGGAAAGGATGTATGCGGACCAGGGGAAGAGGGGGAACCAGGAACTGTTCTGCATATTCAGATAGGATGCGAACCACAGCGGAAGATTCTCCTTGAGCGGCAGACTCCACATGACCGGCGAAAGAAGGATGATCACCGCCGCAAGTCCGCCGGAGAACAGGACGAATCTCCGTTCATCCTTCAGTACGAGTACCGCCCCCTGCAGCAGCAGCATGGTGACGGCGATGCAGTGGAGTGCATCCACCTGCTGCCACGCCGCCCATTCCGCGGCAGTCGCCTCATTCAGGACCTTGGTGAAGGAAAAGAACGGCAGATGCAGCGCATATCCGATCACAAGCAATCCGGCGAATTTCCCGAACCGTTTGGCGATCCTTCGTCCCGGAACGATGTGCTCCTCCCATCGTTTGAACGTAGAGATGCCGAACGCAACGCCGGAGGCGAAGAGGAACATCGGAGCAATGAAGCCGTGGAAGAAATCGTGGACGAAGAAGAGTGTATGGGTGCGGAGACCGAGATCCAATAACGCATCGAACGTATGTCCCTGGATCATAAAGATCACCGCCAGGAACCGGAGCAGATCGATGAAAAGATACCGTTGTTTGGAGTGGGGCATGAAAAAACAATTCCAAATTGAAAGATTACAAGATTATCAAAATTCGGCGCTGCAATTGATCATCACTATTTTATTTCCGTTATGGTGCAATCCTGCGATCTTGTTGATCCTGTAATCCTGATAATCTTGCAATCTTGATAATCTTGACTAGAGACCATCTCAAAAATGGTTTGTCAGATTGTCATTTCGAATCCCGCCGGAATATTTCTTGATTGCGGGATGAGAAATCTGAGATTACGCTCAGATTTCTCACATCGCTTCCATGGAAAGATATCAAGGCTCGTTCGAAATGACAGTATTGTTTATTTTTGAGACAGCTTCTACTTATTTCGGTAGAATATTCATCTTTTTCCCGACCGCTTCGAATGCATTCAAGGCATGGTCGATGTTCTTCTTGGTCAGTGCAGCGGAGATCTGTACACGCAGCCGTGCTTCACCCTTCGGCACCACCGGGAACCAGAGTCCCTTCACATATACTCCCGCTTTCAGCAGTGCTTTGCTCATCTCCTGCGCTACGGATGCATCCCCCAGCATCACCGGTACGATGGGATGGTCGCCGGGCAGGATCGTGAAACCAAGCGCGGCGATCTCCTTCCGGAAATATGCGGTGTTCTCATGCAGACGGGTAACGATGGAACGGTCCTTGCTCAGCAGGTCGAACGCCGCGATGCTCGCCATGACGATGGACGGCGGCAGCGAGTTGGAGAATGTGTAAGGACGGGCTTTCTGCCGCATGTATTCAATGAGGGTCTTGCTGCCGCTCACGTAGCCTCCCAGCGCTCCGCCGATCGCTTTGCCGAGCGTCCCGGTGAGCACATCCACTTTTTTCAATACGCCGAACCGCTCCGGTGTTCCGCGGCCGCTCTTCCCGACAACGCCGACGGCATGACAATCGTCGATGAAGAGCACAGCATTGTATTTGTTTGCCAGCGCCACAAGCTTGTCCACATGCGCGAGGCTCCCCTCCATGCTGAACACACCGTCCGACGCAATGATGCGGAACCGGTAGTCTGCGTTCGTGTCCGCTGCAAGCAGCTGTTCCAGATGTTCAAGATCGTTGTTGCGGTAGATCTTCTTGTCCGTCGTTTCCGCTTTGCAGAGCCGCATGCCGTCGATGATGCTGGCATGGTTCAATCCGTCCGTGTAGATGACATCCTTGTAGTTCTCTGAGCCGAGCTTCTCATTGAGAAGCGACGGGAAGAACGCATTGTTCGCTGCGAATGCCGAAGAAAAGAGGATGGTCTCCTCCGTTCCGACGAATTTCGAGATCTTCTTCTCCAGTTCCAAATGGATCGTCTGCGTGCCGCAGAGAAAGCGGACAGAGGCCATGCCATAGCCGTATTCCTTGATGGCTTCGATGGCCGCCTTTTTCACGACCGGATGGTTGGACATACCGAGATAATTGTTCGAGGCCATCATCACGACCTTCTTCCCGTTCACCGTTACCTCCCCCGCCTGAGGGGTGGAGAACGCGGTCTCGGTCTTGTACGTGTTCGCAGTGCGGATGCGCTGGAGTTCTTCGGAGAGGAGCGTGTCGTATCGCATGGTCGTTTCTTTCAGTTCATGATGGTAAAAAGGGAGTTCATCCGTTCTTTTTCAGGCGGATCGCGAAGGATCCGTCGATGCCGTTCCGGTGCGGGAAGGTCTCGATGTAACCGTCCGCCGAGACGAGTGCTTCGTTGCCGTACTGCGCCGCATGGTCGATCTCGAACTCGGGATGCTGTTCCAGGAATTTCTTCACCACCCCGAAGTTCTCCTCCGGTTCGATGGTGCAGGTGCTGTAGACCATCGCACCGCCCGGTTTCAGAAGCGTGGCCGCATTATTGAGAAGGAGCTCCTGGATCTTCACCACTTCGTTGATGTCGCGCATCTCCCGCTTGATCTTGATGTCCGGCTTCTTGGAAAGCACCCCAAGCCCGGAGCAAGGGGCATCGATGAGGATCTTGTCCGCCAATTCCGTCTGATACTCCGCCGCATCGGCGGCGACAAACTCCACATTCGTGATGCCGAGCCGTTCGCAGGCCCCTTTGACAAGATTGAGCCGGGTCTGATACTTGTCCACCGCAACGATGGTCCCCTGATTCTTCATCACTTCACCGAAGAACGTGGTCTTCCCTCCCGGGGCGGAACAGAGGTCCAGCACCCGTTCACCGGGCTGCACGTTCAGAAGTCCGGCGGCAAGTCCCGCACTTTCGTCCTGCACGGTGAAGAACCCGCGCCGGAAGATCTCGGAATTGGAGATGTTCGTCAGATTGGTGGTGCGAAGGAAGCGCTGCTGGAACGGGGAGCGATCATAGGTGATGTTCTGCAGATCGAACATCTTCATGAAATCTTCCATCGTCGTCTTCAGCGTATTCACCCGCAGCGTCAGTCCGGGTCTCTGGTTCTGCGCTTCGAGCAGCTTCTCGGTCTCGTGGAAGCCGAACCGGTTCACCCAGCGCTTTACCATCCAGAGCGGGAAGGAATACATGGTGGAAAGATAGAGCGATGCATCGTTCTGCACGTCCGGATAGTGGATCCCCTCCTTGTTGCGGATGATGTTCCGGAGCACGCCGTTCACCAGTCCTGCCGCTTTGTCGCTGCGGATACGTTTCATGAACTCCACCGCTTCGTTCACTGCCGCATGATCGGGCACCTTGTCCAGGAAAAGGATCTGGTACAGGGCCGCGCGGAGCGTGTTCCGCACCGTCACTTCCGCCTTGGCGAAGTTGCCGTGGAAGAACCCGTTCAGGACCCAGTCCAGTTTGGACTGCCACCGCAGCACGCCGTGGACGATCTCCATGAGCAGCGCTTTATCGAAATCATTCAATTCGCCGGAGCGCAGTTCGGCTTCGAGCAGTTTGTCGAGGTACGAATCGGTCCGCTCCACACGGTTCAGCACTTTAACGGCGGTACCGCGGACACCGCTGAACAATTGTTTGCGTTCTTCGTGCCGTTCTTCTTTCGGATCGGGATGTTGTTGTTCCATGGAAGTCATACTCATAAAGGACGATCATTCACTCTGCAGCGGAAGTTCCGCACCGCAGCCTTGCACATTACAGCGGCATACCGCGCTTCCGCCGTTCATCGCTTGTCAGATCGAAGATCTTGCGGAACAGTTTCTCTTCCGGTTCCGTCAGTTCGATGTTCCGCCGGACCATCACTTTCCCCGCCACGCTGAGCGCCTTCTCTATATTATATGTTGTAAAGGTCTCGCCGGCTGCTCCCCAGGAGAAGGAAGGGACATATTTGGGTGGGAATCCGGTCCCGAACACATTGGAAGAGACACCGATCACCGTTCCGGTATTGAACGTGGAATTGATCGCGGTCTTGGAA
>JAVBYA010000127.1 GCA_030824295.1 Bacteroidota bacterium | reverse complement strand
GTTCGATCACCTGCGCGAGCGGTTCCACGTTCGCAGTGTCGACGGAATTGAGCTGCTCCATATATTTCAGGATATCGTTGAACTGATGCGTGAACTTCTCCTTCTCTGCATCCGAGAACTCCAGTTTTGCCAGCTTCGCGATATGTTCCACATCTTTAATGGTAACGGCCATGGTCACACCTCTTCCCGATAGTTCCTGGTGATGATCTCTTTCACATTGTTCATCAGCTGCATCTCCTGTTCGCGCGTGGTGATCTCTTTGGTCGGGATCGGTTCGCTGATGACCACTTCGATAAGCGACGGACGGATATCGAACGAGCCTTTCGGCAGGATGCGGAAACTTCCGTTGATGGTCACCGGCACGAGCGGCACGCCGGACTTGGCGGCCAGCGAGAAGGCGCCGCGCTTGAACGGGAGCAGTTTGCCGTCCCGCGTGCGCGTTCCTTCCGCAAAGAGCAGCACCTGACCGCCGGAGCGGATGTCGCTTGCCGCGCGGTCGAGACTCTTCATCGCTTCACTTCCTTTGCTCCGGTCCACCATGATATGATGTCCCCACCGCAATGCCTGTCCCCAGATGGGGATATAGGAGAGTTCCTTCTTGAACATGATGCGGATGTGGGGGAACGTGTTCATCATCACCGGGATGTCGAATCCGCTGGCGTGATTGCTCACCAGGATGTAGTTGCCGTAGGGGTCGACTTTTTCAAGTCCGGTGATCTTCAGCTGGATGCGGCAGATCCAGAGAGAGAACTTCGTCCAATTGCGACCGCACCAGAAATAGATCCGGCCGGACCGGTCGACCAGAACGGAAGCGAGCGCGACCAGGGAGAACGGAACGCAGGTGACGGCGATCAGGATCAGGCGTGCCACAGTAATGGCCCATCTCATACGGTACCTCCGGCAGCGGCGATCCGCTTTTCAATGGATGGATGACTGTAGAACAAAAACTCTACCAGCGGATGCGGCGTGCGGTCCGCCAGATTCATGGAAGCAAGCTTGTTCATCGTGGAAGCGAAAGCAGCCGTGTTGCCGGTCCGCTCCACTGCATAGCGATCCGCCTCGAACTCGTGCTTGCGGGAAAGGATGTTGGAGATCGGCGAGGTGACGAGCGAATAGAGTCCCAGCCAAAGCGTAAGCAACGGCAGCGCGGCGAGTTGCGTGATGGCGGTGAAGCCGAACCACGGCAGCGATGCGGCGTACGCGAGCGATGTCAGATAGAGACCGATGAAGATGCTCAACGTTCCGACGATGATCCCTTTCCAGATATGGCCGTGGGTGTAATGACCGAGCTCATGCGCGAAGACCGTTTCGATCTCGTCCGGCGTGAAGTTCTCCATCAGTGTATCGCCGAGCAGTATCCGTTTGGAACGGCCAATGCCGGTGAAGGCGGCATTCGCTTTCTTAGTGGTCTTGCTCAGATTGAACGTGTAGATCCCTTCCACCGTCATGCTGGTGGAGCGGACGAGCTGCATGATGCGTTCCTTGAGCGGGGAATCTTCCAGCGGCGTCAATTTATAGAACAGCGGAAGGATGAGCACCGGTGCGATGCGCGACAGTCCGATGGAGACGATGAACAGGGAGACGGCAACGGGAAGCCACCAATGAAAGTTAAAAGTTAAAAGGAAAAAATAGCCGAGAAGAGCGAGCGGCAGCATGATGGGGAGGGAGATGAGCATCCCTTTGATTCCTTCCCAGCACCATTGTGCGAAGGATTGGTTGGACATGCTGTACCGGTGCTCCAGGATGAACCCGGAGAAGAAACTGAACGGCAACGATGCGATGCTGCTCACGATGCCGAACAGGACGGAGAAGATGAGCAGAGCAAGATAGATGTTGGAAGTGAAGGAGAATGCGAATTGTTCGAACCGGTGTGTGATGCCGAACGCGAGCAGTGCCAGGGTGAGGCAGAAGGAGACGACTCCGCCGGTCAGGGAAACGATCAGTTTCGTCCTGTTATAGCGTTTAACGTCGTGTCCGGTTCCGGTCATACACAAAAAAAGAACGGCGTCCCGGCAGTACCGGACGCACCATGGAGTGTTCTTGGAAAATGAGTAAACCGACAGTGAAGGATGCGGGTTGGTGACCTGTGGTTTAATGAAAATACAAAAGGGGAAAGGAAAAAACAAATGCTGTTTTTCCCCTTCCCCTCAACTGTATGCGGCGGATGGAGCGGAAGATACGATTTGTGCGGTCATTCTCCGGTCAGGAAGCGGACCTTGCCGGACGCCAGGTCGTACACACTGCCCAGCACGAACAATTCCCCTTTGATCATCGCGTCGAAGAGGATAGGGCTGTTCTTCATGGTAAGGCGGATCTGTTCATGGACGTTCTCTTTGACGCATTCGCTGATCAGGGCGCTCTCGGGAATCTTGCGCGTTCTGACGGCGGCGACCGCCGGCTCTATGTGGCGTGCAATGGCTGCGATGTTCGGCGGGAAATGTCCCCCTTCGACCGTCGCTTTCACGGCGCCGCACGATTCATGTCCGAGTACCACCAGCGTGTGTGTGTGGAGATGCTCCACGGCATATTCCACGCTTCCTAATGCGAGTGAATCGACCACATTCCCTGCAAGACGGATGACGAAGAGCTGTCCGATCGATTCGTCGAAGATCATCTCCGGCGGAACGCGTGAGTCGCTGCAGGTGATGACGATGGCGTACGGATGCTGACCGTTCACGACCTCTTTTCTTTGTGCCGCGAAATCCTTCCGTTTCAGATTTCCGGTAACGAAGCGTTTGTTCCCTTCGGTGAGCCGGTTGAGATTGGAGACGATGCTCCGCTCTTCATCCGCTGCGGGATGCTCTCCGGAGACAGAGGCCGGATGTTTGTCGGAAACATAGACCGTCACTTGCTTGGTCTGCCGTTCGTGACCGGGTTTCTGTTTCTCCTTGTTCATTTCATCAATTGCGTTGGAGATCTGTGTGCCGAGGCGTGTGTGGATCTCGGAAGGGGCGATCGGATGCGGCTCCTGCGCGAGGAGGGAAAGAAAAGGAAGAATGATAAGAAGTGTTATAATGGTCGGTTTCATGGCAATCCAATAGTGAATTGAATTCGTTCGATGCCATTCTGTACGCAACCAGTATGCCAATCCCTTAAAGGGAAGAATCCATTGGAATTCGTAACTCCAACGGGGAGAATCGGGAGGGAAGTGTCCATTATTGGACAGATGTGTGCAATACGGATTTAGGGGCGGTGACTGTCGCCGTCGAAGGAGTAACGAGTGTTCGACCGTTGGATCGAAACGGGCTCAAGCCCATTATAGAAATATGGGAAATGTTATGGCATTTACCCGGACTGAAGTCCGGGGCTGACGGATTTTAGTATGCGGACGTACATTGAAGGTGACTGTCACCTATACAAAAGCATTCGCAAGAGGTGACAGTCACCGACGAATGCCGCATTACCCGGACTGAAGTCCGGGGCTAACGGCTTTTCTGTATGCGGACGGGACACACTTCCGTTCGCTATTGGTCGAAGCGGCGCTTCGACCTACTCTTTCTTCTTTGCGTTAATGCTTTTCTTACCTTGTTTTGTGTTTTCGTATTTTTGTGGTTCGTTGTTGTAGTGTCTACTTTTTCTTCGGTTCCGGTGCCGGTTTTGATTCTTCGCCCTTGCGCCCGAATTTCGCGCGCAGGTCCTCCAATGAATAGCTTTTCTCCACGAATGGTTCCTTCTTTTGCGGAGCGCCGCCGAAGTTCCCCCGACCGCCGCCGCCGCTCCCTTTCGCTGCGATGCTCTGCTGCGAACGCATGGAGAGGGCGATACGTTTGAGCTGCTCGTTCACTTCCAGCACACGCACCTTGACGATCTGTCCTACCTTCACGACCGTCTTGGGATCCTCCACATACCGGTCCGCCAGCTGCGAAACATGAACGAGTCCGTCCTGGTGGACGCCGATATCGATGAACGCGCCGAAGTTCGCCACGTTGGTGACGATCCCTTCCAGCTCCATTCCCGGCGCAAGGTCGGAGAGCTCCTTGATCCCTTCTTTGAAGGTGGCATACTTGAACTCCGCCCGCGGATCGCGTCCCGGTTTCTTCAGCTCGGCGATGATATCCCGCAGCGTCGGCTCACCGACGGTCTTGGTGACGTACTTCTTGATGTCTAGTTTCTCCAGCGCGGCGGGATCCTTCATCACCTCATCGAACGAGAGCTTCACATCGGTGAGGATCTTCTCCACGATCGCATAGCTCTCCGGATGCACGCCGGAGCCGTCCAGCGGATTCTTGCCGTTGCGGATGCGCAGGAAGCCGGCCGCTTGTTCGAACGCTTTCGGACCGAATTTCGGTACCTTGGTCAGTTCCTTGCGGCTCTTGAACGCGCCGTTCTCATTCCGGTACTCCACGATGCTCTTGGCGAGCGGCGCATTGATGCCGGCAACATAACTGAGCAGTTCTTTGGAGGCCATGTTTAGGTCCACGCCGACGTAGTTCACGCAGCTGGTGACGGTCTCTTCCAGTTTCTTCTTGAGCAGCTTCTGGTCCACATCGTGCTGGTACTGTCCCACGCCGATCGATTTGGGATCGATCTTCACCAGCTCGGCCAGCGGGTCCTGCAGGCGGCGGCCGATGGAGATGGCGCCGCGGACGGTGATGTCCAGGTCCGGGAACTCATCGATCGCCACTTCGCTGGCAGAGTAGATGGAGGCGCCCGATTCGTTCACGATCACCTTCACCGGTTTCCGTTTGATCCCTTTCAGCGCTTCGGCGATGAACTCGTCCGTTTCGCGGCTGGCCGTACCGTTGCCGATGGCGATCAGTTCGATGTTGTACTTCTCGATCATCTTCTGGACGGTCTTCTTGGCATTCTCGCGCTGCGCCTCACCGGAGGTGTGAGGGAAGACCGCCACATACTCGCTGAACTTGCCGGTCTCATCCATCACCGCCAGCTTGCAGCCGGTACGGAATCCGGGGTCCACGCCGAGCGTCGGCTTCATGCCGGCGGGGGAGGCGAGGAGCATCTCGCGGATGTTCGCTTCGAAGGTCTTCACGGACTCGAGATCGGCGACCTCCTTCTTGGCGAGACGAACCTCACTGATGATGGTGTTCTTCATCAATCGGTCGAACGCATCCTTCAGCATCACAGCGTAATAGGAGCGGACGCTGTCGATGGCGGACTTCGACTCCATGCTCTCCAGATATTGATGCACGAACTCCTCGCTGAACTGGATGGAGAACGAGACCACCTCTTCTGCTTCGCCGCGGCGCATGGCGAGCATATTGTGCGGCTGGATGTCCTTCACCTTGAACTTGTAATCGCGGTACATCTCGTACTTGGTGGTGCCGACGGGGAACTTCTTCTCATCGATGGTGGAGATGAAGGTCCCTTCGGTGAGCAGATACTCGCGGATATGCTGGCGGTAGACCGCCTGTTCGGAGACCTCCTCGGCGAGGATGTCCGCCGCGCCGACGAGCGCTTCCTGCACCGTCTTCACTTCCAGTTTCTTGGAAAGGAATTTTTCTGCTTCCTTCTCCAGGTTCACCCGTTTCGACTTCGGATCGTTCTTGCTCTTGATCCATTCCGCCAGCGGTTCCAGTCCCTTTTCCTTGGCAATGGTCGCGCGGGTCCGCTTCTTCGGTTTGTAGGGAAGGTAGAGGTCCTCCAGTTCCGTCTTGGAGAGACATTCAACGATGCTCTTCTTCAGTTTCGGCGTCAGCTTCTTCTGTTCGTCGATCGACTTCAGGATGGTCTCTTTCCGTTCCTCCAGTTCCAGCAGGTAGTCGAAGCGGTCAAAGAGGTTGCGCAGCTGCGTCTCGTCCATCTCGCCGGTCTTCTCCTTGCGGTACCGGGCGATGAAGGGGATGGTGCCGCCGTCCGCACGGAGTTCGAGTGCTGCGGTGACCTGACGGGGCTGAAGGGAGAGTTCTTGCGAGAGAAGTTTGGGAATATCAAGCATAGAAGAGCAATTTAGAATGCAGAATGATGAATGATGAATAAATTGGAACAATGAACAATCAACAATGAAACAATGAACAGTGGAACATTGAACAAGTTTGGATCAATTGCATTCTTCATCGTTATTGAATCAATGACTCAATGAACCGATGAATCAATTCCTCAAACAGGATTGGTCCAATGAACAAGTTTGGATCAATTGCCTTCTTTATCGGAATTGAATCAATGAGTCAATGAATCAATGATTCAATTCCCTTACTCTTCCAAAATTGTTTTTGTACAAATAAAGCACCGCAGAAATAACCGGCATTCCTGCGGTGCGGGAGTAAGATAGGAGAGAATTGGTGATTTACAAAATATTATTTCACAAGGGTCATTTTCCGGATGGCGGTGAATTCACCGGCCGCAATTCTGTAGAAATAGATCCCGTTTGACATTGCGGAGGCATCAAAGACTGCTGTATGAATGCTCGGGTCAAATTTCATACTGGAAATCTTTTCTCATTTTAATAAGATTGTTTTTATCGTTTTCCGAAAAGCAGATGCCTGTAAAGAAATAAAATAAACGCCGCTCTCGACTATGGCGCCAAGATTATCTCTTCCATTCCACTGTAATTCAAACTCCCCGCTGTTACTCTGTTCGTTCAACAACTCCCTTATTTCTTTTCCAAGAACATCATAGATCTTAACAGTAACGTTGCCAACATGATCATTCGCCAGGCGAAACCGGATTGTGGTTGACGGATTGAATGGATTGGGATAGTTCTGATATAATTCAGAGGTTGTCGGTACTTTCGGTATTTCTCGTTGTTGGACTGTTGTTAGAAAATTCAGCGAATAGATACGACCGAAATCCCTTCTTCCTAATGATTCCACTACTTGATCCATCTCGATCATTAATTCATCGATGCCATCGTTTGTGAAATCATACAATCCCGCACTATAGTACACGCTGTTTTGGTTCGCCATATCATTACGTTTAGCGTATAAGAGCGAATAGTGATGCTCATCCTTACTACCGGAAAATGTAAAGATAAAAACATGCTGATCCAGGCAGATGAACAACTCCTGTTTACCATCTTTATCAATATCTTTTGCTAGACAATTCCCCGCAAAGAAAGAGAATATTCCGATGATATCGATCTTTGCCACAGGTTCGTATGAATTATTCCCGTTCGATTCGAAGCATGTGAAACGTGTTTTACTGACACCGCTGTAAAACGCGTCGCCTCCCACCCAAAATTCCGGTTTGCCGTTCCCATCGATATCATTCGTCCAGAAATGCAGGTAAGCATTGTATGTTTCTACCGTTGATGCGCATACAACCTGATATTGATGCTCCCCTTGTGCTTCGATGATCCGGACATCCCCTTTTATCGTGCCGAACACGATATCTGTCTTTCCATCAGCATCGAAATCTCCGATAGAAAAACCCCCGACACCGTTGCTCTCAGAATAATGTGAATAGACCGAATCGAATGTATTACGGGAGGAATCATACTCCTCGATGATAACGTATAAATCGCTGGTATAGACAATGTCCTTTTTTCCATTCTTGTCAAAATCTCCCATCTGAGGTCTATGTGCCGTAGAATGAAATCGGCCAAACTTTGTAGCATAGTGAACGGGCAGACGTTTTGCGGAATCTTGTCTGAAAACCATGGAACGAGTTTCCCCATTCATGATGATCTCTTGATCGCCGTCATTCGTAAGATCCACGATCGCCTGAGGTGTAGAGATGGTATCGGCATACTGAAATACCTTATGGAACTGTCCCAGAGAATCCAATTCATAGATTACTGCGGGTGGATGTATCGTAGAATAAAACTTCTCATGGCCATAGACTTCTGGTAGTCCATTGTTATTCACATCTCCGATCACTGGTTCCCAGTTCATCGCTGCTCCAACCGGCAGTTCTCGCCAGAGGGTGTACTTCGATGTAAATATCGATGTATCAAGCGTTCGAACATCCAGAATGGTGCTATCGATCGAACCGATTGACAGTGTGTTATTCGCAGAATACTCCAGCAGTTTTTTCCTGGCAACACCGTTCGGTAAGTCAATCGATATGGCATTGTCATTTTTGCTTTCGATGTATTGAAAACCATGCCGAGCAAAATCCTGGGGAACATGTTGCCCGTTGGATTGGGATGCCAGGTGAATGATCAAGAACATCATTATGCCGAATAATTTCATATGGATCTCAGACAGTATAATGGAAAGAAATAAGAGAGGTGTTGTTTATCCATTCATGTAAAGCCAGAAAAATACTCACTCGAGTGTATCGAACTGTATGAATATCTCTTTTGCGTAATGGACTTCAGCACAGCATTGCACTGAAGGTCTGGAACAGAATAGCATGAACAGTACGAAAGGACGAAGTGTGCAGAAAGAACTACAAAAACGGAGTAAAAAGTCTGAAGAGGAATTCCTAGTGTTGTGAGTATCCGCCGACGGGGGCGAAAGAAGACGTAGAAAAATAGAAAGGAAATCTGCTTGAAGCAAGCGATCACTTTAAGGGGGGGGGGGCATAAAAATTTCTGTAGTATGTTGTTTTCATTAAAAACGATTAAAGAGAGCGGTGGAATTGTTCATACCTACTTATACCCGCAACTTTGGGAAATTGGAGCCTTGTTAAAAAATATTTTTAGAACGATTCCTCTCGGAATATTGATTAATAAACGAGAGAATTCTTGAACAAAATATCATTACCGTATATGAGTCTACATTAATGAATTCCAATTCGCAATAACGTGTTTACGCTATTTTTACAATAGATCGATTTTGCTTATTGTTGCGCACCCTTTGCTGACAGAATTCGATCTAATCATTCCAGAGCAAAAAGTCGTCAATCGCTCTTGTAATCATTTTTAAAAGATTTGTTGTATAAATGACTCAGTATGGTAAAAGTGATTACCATGTGTTGGTGTTTCAATTTTATTTTGCGCGCAGTTTCTTTTCTGCTTTCACGTTTGTTGTTCGATTTATCGTGGTTTGCACTTCCTATTCTTTAGGAAAAACATTTCACGCGGCTTCGGCTAAAGGGCACTTTCTGGTAATTAGGCTCGGACATCAGAGTGATTCAAACTTTAATGGTATATGATGACCTGAAGTTGAGTTATTTAACCAATCGATTATCAATCGTTCACTTTCTTCGGCACCACTGACATACCTTCTACAGTTTGACACTCCTCCCAATTTTTACTACACTGGAACATCCATTCACCTATCTTCCTGTATAAATTATGGCACAAATTCCCAAAGAACGGCATATCGGCAAAGTAAAGAGCATGACCAGCTCCGCATTCATCGTTTCGCTGGACGACGATCTGTTCACCATGGAGCGGACGGTGAACGGGAAGAACTACCGGGTGGGACAGATCGGTCAGTTCATCGTGATGCCGGTAGGGGATGTGGAAGTGGTCGGCGTGATCAACCGCGCGTATCAGGCAACGGAACTGAACCGCGAGCTGGAAGCGCAGGTGATCGGCTCAGTGACCAACGGGAAGTTCCAGAAAGGGATCGCGTCGTTCCCCACGCTCGGCAGCGACGTCTATATGACGGACGAGGAAGGGGTTGCGACCATCTTTGCATCGTTCGCGCAGTACGGGTTCGCGGTCGGCGATATCTCCGGCTTCCCCGGCGAACGGCAATACATCGATCCGAACAAGTTCTTCGGCAAGCATATCGCCGTGCTCGGCTCCTCCGGTTCCGGGAAATCGACCACGGTCGCTTCCATCCTGCAGAAGGTGCACATGTTCCAGAACACCCATGTGATCATGCTGGATATCCATAATGAATACTCCGCAGCGTTCCGGGATTATGGCAACCTGATCAACATCACTGAACTGGAGATGCCGTACTGGTTCATGAACTTCGAGGAGATGCGCGAGATGTTCGTGGACGAGAACGAATCGTCCGCCCAGAGCCAGATCATGATGCTGAAGGACCTGGTGCTGAACGCCAAGAAGGCGCGCAACCCGGAACTGCAGTCCATCATCACCGTCGATTCTCCGGTGTTCTATGATCTGAACGAGGTCCGTGCAAAGTTCCAGTTCTACGATACCGAGCGGGTCACCACCAGCACCGGTGTGCGTGAAGGACCGTTCTACGGACAGTTCTCCCGTTTCCTTGTCCGGCTGGACAGTAAGATGACCGACCTGCGGTACGGTTTCATGTTCAAGCCGAAGAAGTTCAAGGATTCCAATGCGTTGAAGGATATACTGAACAAATTGCTCGGCATCGAGGACAAGAAACAGATCACCTGCATCGACCTGAGCGGTGTGCCGTTCGACATTGTGAACACCATCGTAGCGCTGCTGGCGCGGACGGTGTTCGATTTCAATTTCTGGAACAAGAACAAGGCCGATTTCCCGATCCTGATGCTCTTTGAAGAGGCGCACAACTATCTGCCGCAGATCCCGACTCCCTATAATAGAGCGGCGCGGAAGATCGTGGAGCGCATCGCGAAGGAAGGGCGCAAATACGGCGTCGGCTGCATGATCGTCAGCCAGCGTCCCTCCGAACTCTCCGAGACGATCCTCTCCCAGTGCAACAACTTCGTCATCCTCCGCTTGACCAACCCCACGGACCAGGCGTTCGTGAAGAAGCTCGTCCCCGATTCGTTCGCCGGCATGTTCGATATGCTTCCCTCCATGCGTCAGGGCGAAGCGCTCTTCGTCGGCGATGCCACGGCCCTGCCGTCCCGCGTGCAGCTGGATTACCCACAGCCTCCGCCGAACAGCTCGGACATCCTCTTCTATGACAAATGGGTCGCCGCCGATAATCCCACCGATGTGAGCGATGTGGTGGATAGGTGGTGGAAGCAGGAAAGAGATTGAAAAGCTATTTCAAATTGCAAATTAGCACATTATCAGATTATCAAAATTATCAAGATTGCAAGATTGCAAGATTAATAGAGAACAGATGGAAGATCATTAGGTTGCTAGATTGTTAGACTGAAGCGTGCATACTTGAAGAAGAAGTAGATGTCCAAGATCAGTAGGTCGGCCTTTAGGCCGGCGATTGTGCTACACTCCAACAAAATCGAAGAAAAGCAGAAGTATAAGTGCGTATTGATATTATCAGAATTTTCAAGATTGCAAGATTATCAAGATTTCTGCTGATAGCTGACCACTGACAGCTTCAATTGAATTGAACACTGTTAGCTAGCACCTAGTACCTAATACCTAACGCCTTCAACGCATTTCCACTTTGTTCCTCTTGATGCCCCAAAATGAAAAACCGTCTTGAACTAAAGATCCTTCTGTTGATCATCGTCGTGCTGATCATCGGCTTCGGCACACATGTGGTCGTGTCGATCAACCGGGAGTCCGACGTGCTGCTGGAGCAGCAGCGGGAGAAGTCGCGGCTGTTCGGCGAGACGGTGATGGTCGGCATCCGTAACGTGATGCTCTCCGGCAAGGCACCGTATGCGGCGGAACTGGTGAACGATGCGCGCGAGAACCTGGAGTTCGGCACGCTCCGCGTGTATGATAACAATTCCAAAGAGGTCTTCCCGGACGAAGGGCGCGGAGTGATCGCGGGGGCAGGGGACCAGCAGGTGCGTCGTGCCATCGAGCAGGAAGCGGAAGTGATGTTCTCCATCTCCGATTCCACCGGCGCGCATATGGTACGCATCGAACCGCTGCGCAACGACCGCGAGTGCCAGCAGTGCCACAGCGGCAACCACACGGTCCGCGGCGTCACCCGCCTGACGCTCGATCCCTCTCTCATGTCCGTCCACGCGCAGAAGATGGCTGCGCACAATACGGCAGACACCAAGCGCGAAGTGGTCGAGATCATCAGCAACACGCTGGCGGCCGGGTTCCGCAATATCATGCTTGCCGGACAAGGAGAGTTGATGGACACGCTCGTCCGGCGCACAGCGCGTCTTCCGTTCATCGAGAAGATCAAAGTCTATGACCGCTTCGGCGCGGTCCATTTCGGCGATGAGGAGCGTCTGGCGGACGAGGACACAGTGATGCGCGCCATTCAGAATGCCGCCCCGATCATGTTTGCGGAGAAGAACAATCGCGTGCTGACGCGGCTCATTCCGTTCCGTAACGAGGAGCGGTGCCAGGTCTGTCACGGTTCCAAAAGCCAGTGGCGCGGGGTGATGGAAGTCTCGCTGAGGACGGAGCAGCTGTCGATGCGTCCCAAAGAATTGGAGATGCAACTCACTTCCATGCTGCAGTCAACGATCGGCGTCGGGTTCCGCAGCATCATGCTGGTGGGGAAGGGGAGCTACGCGCGGGCATTCATCAACGACGTCCGTGCGATCGGCGCGGTGAAGGACCTGCGCGTGTTCGACAACGACGCGAACGAACGGTTCGTGAACAGTCAGTCGAAGGACCATGGTCTGGAATTCGTGAAGAGTGCGCTGGCGAAGGATACAGTGATCGAAGCGATGCAGATGATCGACGGCGAGGAATTCCTCGTCCGCTACTCCACGCTCCGGAACGAGAAGCGGTGTCAGGTCTGTCACGGCGACGACCATTCCATCCGCGGCGTGGTGGGGGTGACCACCTCCATGGCGGCGGTGAATGCGACCATTGCGGAGAATCAATGGTATTCCCTTCTTGCCGGCGCTCTGACCATCGTGCTGGTCTGGCTGGTGCTGCGTGTGTTCATGAAGGCGGTGGTGGTGAAACCGATCGGTTCGCTCGGCTCGGTGGTGCGGGAAGTAGGGAATGGGAATTTCTCCGTGTCATCAGCTATCACATCCAATGACGAGATCGGCGAGCTTGGCCGGCGCATCAATGAGATGATCATCGGACTGCGCGAGCGGTTCCATCTGCAGAAATTCGTCTCGCAGCAGACGGTGGATTACGTCCAGCGCGCCTCCGAGATGGGAGTAAAGCTCGGTGGGGAACGCAAGGTCGCGACGGTCTTCTTCTCCGACGTGCGCGGCTTCACGGCATTCTCCGAAACGGTGGAGCCGGAGCGGGTGGTGGGAATGCTCAACGGCATCCTCAGCCGGCAGGCGGCGATCGTCAAGAAGTATGGCGGGGATATCGACAAGTATGTAGGGGATGAATTGGTCGCGGTCTTCCAGGGGGAGCAGATGGTGAAGCGGGCGGTCCAGAGTGCAGTGGAGATCCAGCAGATGATGTGTTCGCTGCCCGAAGCGACAGCGGACGATATCGCCATCGGCATCGGCATCAACACCGGCGAGATGGTGATGGGAGCGATGGGAAG
>JAVBYA010000433.1 GCA_030824295.1 Bacteroidota bacterium | reverse complement strand
TACTATGGCGAGATGACGAGAGTGAAGGGGATCGGACTGCTGCAAGGGATTAGCATCATGCCGCGTCTTTTTGAGAATTCGGATTACACCGACAACCGCGCCAGCGGATTGTTCTGGAGTCTGGCACACTCTCGCAGTTCGTTCGGTATACTGATGGATGCCGGAACATCAGTGTCAATTTCACAGCAGACCATCCGCGTGACCGGAAGGGTCCCTGTCATCGTTGCCGATGCCCGTTCAGTCCAAACCATTTCATTTCCATCATGGAAGCATCCGGGTAAAAGTTCGCCGCGGCAGAACGCCGGTTTCATCGGGATGATCCTGCATGTGGTCCGCTCCGGTGATTCACTCGATCTGACCGCCGCATCCCCGTTGTCGGTTGAACCGCATCATCGTGCTGTTCCTGCCGGTTTCATCCTCGAACAGAATTTCCCTAATCCGTTCAATCCGGTAACGATGATACGCTTTACGCTGCACAGAACGACCGATGTTCAGTTGAACATCTTTTCCATTCTCGGGGAAGAAGTCGCCGCACTAGCAAGCGGACCATATCCGGAAGGAACGCACAGCGTCCCGTTCAACGCATCCGGTCTGGCATCCGGAATGTATCTTTACCGCTTGCGGACCGGCACTGCTGTGCAGACGAAAAAGATGCTTCTGCTGCACTAAATCGAGCGGCTCCATCATTATTATAGAGTGATACATGAAGATCTGGCAGCGAATGGTTCGGTTCTTCCGACACACCGTATGGTATGCGGTCGCACTTTCCTCACTGGTATCGGTGACGTACGCTCAGAACAACGCACTCTGGGTCTGGAATACCCGTCAATTGATCGCGGAACCGGAATGGCGTGACTCGCTGGTTCAGGTCTCCGGGCGTCTTTCCGCCAACACGCTGTTCCTCTATCTTTCCTGCACATTCCATCAGGATGGTGATTCTCTCTCCTGGAACAGGAAGGATTCGCTGCTCTCTCTGCTCCGGTGGATGAAGAGCGTGGGATTCTCCGTTCATGCTCTCAACGGTGAACCGGAGTGGGCGCTCCCTTCGCAACACCGCTATGCGGTCACCTATGCCCGGGCGGTCGTGGAACTGCAGAAAGAGACAGGCTTGCTCGACGGACTCCAGTACGATATCGAACCATACTTGCTCCTGCCGTATTCCGTTCCTTCCTTGCGTCAGAAGCTGCTTCAGGATTGGATCCATGTGGTCTGGAAGAGCGGGACGATCGTGCGGAACAATTCTTCCCTCCAATTCGGCTGCGCTGTACCATTCTGGATGGAGAAGCCCGTTGCCGTGGATGGTGTTTCGATGCCGGTGGTGCAGCACCTGGGATTCCTGACCGATTATCTCGCCATCATGGCGTATCGGTACACCGCGTCCGGTCCGGCGAGCGTAATATCTTTCTCAGAACAGGAAAGGAAGTGGGCGCGCGAAGCCGCACGGAAGATCTATATCGGTGTGGAAACACAACGTCTGCCGGGATCCGAAACGGTCGTTCTGTGTGAAGCAAATCCGGATACCTTTGCTGCGCGGATGGCCATGCCGGATGGTCCGTTCTCGGGTTCATTCCTGAACGGGAACAAGCTTTCGGTGAGGATGGCAGATGACCGCTTCCTGGTCGGCATCAGTAGAAGGGAAGTGCCGGATTCCGCACTTCCTGCGATCCGCAGAGAATTGATCGCTGCCGTCAATGGACGGGTCCTCTCTTTGTCGTTCAAGAGAATGGAAACGATCCTGCGGGAGGAAGAGGAGGGAGAGAAAGCGACCCGGTTGACGCTGGCGGATGGTCATTTGGCATTCGTGATCCGGGAGGAGGACCAGGTCCGTTCCACGATGTTCGGGCTCTCACCGGTGGAGTTCATGGATGAATATGCGAAACTGCTCCGCCATGCGGAGCGGTTTCCGGAAGTGGAGGGTGTCGCCGTGCATGACCTCCGGTCAGTGAAGCGGTTGCTGGAGAAGAAATAAAAAAGGCGCGATCGCGGTATCTTCAATGTTTTACTTCATCGACCGCAGGATCCCCATCTCCAACCCACGCAATTCCGCCAATCCTCGCATCCGTCCATACAGAGAGTACCCCGGATAGTATTTCTTGTTCATATCATCCAGCATCAGGTGTCCGTGGTCCGGACGCATCGGCATCCGGTGGTGCGGGATCCCTGCTTCGATGCGCCGCTGCTGTTCGATCAACAGCTCTTTCATCACACCGTACATATCGACATCCCCGTCCAGGTGATTATCCTCGATGAAGTCACCATCGGGATTCCGCTTCACATTCCGCAGATGGATGAAATTGATCCGGTGAGCGAAACTCCGTGTGATATCCACAACGTCGTTCGCATACCCCGAACCGAGCGAGCCGGTGCAGAGTGTTAGTCCGTTGGAAGGAGAATCGTACGCTCCCAGCAATTGAGCGATATCCTTCTTGTTGCTCACCACACGTGGCAGACCGAGCAGCGGACGCGGCGGATCATCCGGGTGGATCGCCAGAAGGACGCCGGCCTCTTCCGCTGCCGGAGTCACTTCTCTGAGGAATTGATACAGATTCTCCCGCAGCACAGCATCTCCCACATCATCATATTCCCGCAGCGCCGCTTTCAGTTCTTCCAATGTCAGCGTTTCACCGGAACCAGGAAGACCGAGCACCACCATCCGAAGCAGACCATCCTTCTGTTGCCGGTCCAGCCGGTCAAAATATTCCTGTGCAGAGCGGATCTCCGCATCAGTATACCGTGCCTCTGTGCCGGGCCGCTGCAGCACGAACAGATCGAACGCAGCAACGATCCTTGCATCGAACTGTGTCGTTCGGGAACCGTCGTAGAACGGTACGTCCACATCGGTGCGGGACCAGTCCAGGATCGGCATGAAGTTGTAGCAGATGGTATCGATGCCGCAAGCTCCCAGGTTCCGGATGGAGATTTTGTAGTTCTCGATGAGCTCCTTGTAATTCCCCTTACGCTTTTTGATGTTCTCATGCACTGGCAGACTCTCCACGACCGTCCACCGGAATCCCTCAGCTTCGATCATCCGTTTCCGTTCCATGATCGCATCGACGGTCCATATAATGCCGTACGGGATCTGATGCAGTGCATTCACGATCCCGGTCGCACCGACCTGTCGTATCTGCTGCAGGGAGATGGGGTCATGAGGGCCGTACCATCTCCAGGATTGTTCAAGTGCCATAGTTGTTCACGTATAAGTGGAATTACACTCCGCTGAAGGCGCTGAAGCCGCCGTCCACCGGAATTACGGTGCCGGTCACAAAGGATGAGGCATTGCCGGCTAACCAAACAACGGTCCCGGTCAGATCTTTGGGATCACCGAACCGCTTGAACGGCGTCATCCGCAGGATCTCTGCAGCACGTTCAGTATTGGTCCCGTCCGGTTTTTGTAACAATGTCCGGTTCTGTTCGGTCAGGAAGAATCCCGGTGCAATGGCGTTCACACGGATCCCCTCGCCGAATTTCTTCGCCATTTCAACCGCAAGCCACCGGGTGAAATTCTCCACGGCCGCCTTTGCTGCCGAATACCCTGCCACACGGGTCAGGGAACGCGCTGCGGCCACGGATGAAATATTGATGATGGAACCCCGGCCGGCAGCAGCCATCGGTTCGCCGAAGATCAGCGTCGGCAGGACCGTCCCGAAGTAGTTCAGCGACGTCACCTGCTGGAACTCGCTGAAGTTCAGATCGAAGAAATTCTGTTCCGGCTGGATGGTCGCGCCGGGACGATTCCCGCCGGCGGCATTCACCAGGATGTCGATCCTCCCGAAGCGGGCCATGATACGGTCCCGCACCTGCCGCAGTTGTTCCTCATTGGTGACATCGCAGACGAATCCGGATTTTCTGTCATCAATGCCGTGCAAGCCCGCGACGTTCGAATCCACTTTCTCCTGATTGGTGCCGAGAATGACGACCGATGCGCCGGCGTCAAGGAGTCCCTGTGCCATCGCTCCGCCGAGGATGCCGCTTCCGCCGGTGATCACGGCGACGCTGTTGTTCAAAGAAAAGAGATCCGGGATGTTCATTGATAGCCTGCGGCAAGTGTGAGATGATCGTTTTTGATAGACAATGGTAACCAAAAAACTTTCCAATATCAAAACATCAAATGGCCGAGAATGGACATCGGAAAAAACAGAAATTATGAAGCGATGGATTCAAATATCCTCAATTCTCATCTGAAACACGTACTGTGCTAATGAAGTATTTATATAACACCTCTAAAAAGTTTGCCGATTGCTTCACAATTATCAAATATGCCAAAAAGGATTATCAAACTAAGAAGATCGGCACGAACGTGTGAATCGAAAGGTCATTTTATGTAATATTTCTGATATTTGAAGAATGGCATGTAATATGTAGCGTTTAGATAGATCGACACAATTGTATAATAGAAGCTCCGATGGCTCTCATCAGCTTCGTTTGATCAAGTGAGAACAGCATGATCGCTAATAACATGAGGTTTCCAATTCGGATGTTCATCATCATTCTCTTCACGCTCATATCCTGTACTCAGGATGAAGTGAGTGCTCCGGTCACTCCGCCAGTGGCCATTGATACTTCGTCCGCAAAGACCGCATCAGCGGTCATTCTTTCCATGGGCACCGGGTTCAATCTGGGAAACACCTTCGACCTTGCACAGAATCCCACGACGATCGAGACCATCCGCCCGATCATCGATCTCTATTATAGTGCTGGACTGCGGCATATCAGGATCCCCGTCACCTGGCGGGAAGGGTTCAGCGGGAATACCCTCGCCAATACCAGCGGAACGGTGAACTATCAGCATCCCCGCTTCGTGCAGTTGAAAGCGGTCATCGATTATGCACTGCAGAAGAAGATGATCGTGGTCCTGAATACGCATCATGAACATTGGCTGAAGGAGAATTACAACGGCACACCGGCTCACGATTCCATTTTCACTGCGCTGTGGAGGGATATCGCTTCGTATTACAAGGACTATCCCTATGAACTGGTCTTTGAACTGCTCAATGAACCGGACGGGGCATTCGGCGATTGGACCGGCGGCCCGACTCCCAACGATCAGCTTGCTCTGGCTCTGACGCGGCATATCAATTATGTTGGATGGAAAGCGGTCCGGGAGACAGGAGGGAGGAATACATCCCGCGTGATCATGCTCTCCACGAACGGACAAGGGAATCAATCCCAGATCGAAGAGGTGTTCCCGGATAAGGCATCGCTTCCGGGCGGGGGAGCGGACCTGTATCTGGCGATCCAGGTGCACACCTACGACCCGTGGTCCTTCTGCGGTGAGAACGGCAGCAACAATGCATGGCCCGGGACCTCTGCCCTTGTCAGCGGAGTCACGAAGGTTGCAGCGCATGCGAAGCTTTTGGGTGTTCCGATCAATTATGGTGAATTCGGTGTGGGACGTGCGGTGAATATTGCAGAACGCAATACGGATATCGTCCGGAGTTATTATCGCACCATCCGTCTCGCTGCGCTCACCGAAGGGATGTCCGCCACGTTCTGGGATGACCGCGGCTGGTTCGGTCTCATCGCTAAGGACGGAGCGGGGACGTATTCATTCCTCTTCGATATCATTCCGACGGTGATGGCGCCGTAAATCATTTAATATTCAATGAACAGAAACAGCGTCCAATGGGCGCTGTTTCTGTTTTCACCGATGATTCCTTCCCGATGAGACGGTAAGGACAATCGTAACACTCTGGGGTAATATTGTGCGATTACCTGATATAGGTAAAACAGAGTGTGTTACAGACATCGAAAATTGTTAATGAATGTTGCAATGTATCCAATGGATCATGGAAGTTTCCATCACGTTTAAATATAATCAGATGAAATAGTCTTTTATAATGCGCATATTAACACCAGTCATTCAATGAAATTGATCAGGAAGTGATCGAATCCGATTGATGAGCGTCCAGATGTTGTAGCCGGTTGCTCTTATCTATCGAGAAAAAATTATGAGGAGGCTCTCTGCATATGAACCGCATATTCCTGTTGTCTGCTGAAGTACCCTTTCGGATCGTGTTTTTGTTGTTCCTCAGTATCGTTGCTGCATCGAATATTTCTGCACAGATCATTACCGCCGGGAATTATTACTCTATGGTGTTGTGCAGTGATGGGACGGTGAGAGCGTTCGGTTCCAACGTTACCGGTCAACTGGGCGACAGTTCAATGGAGAATAAGAACATTGCTGTTCGTGTTAAGAATCTAACAAGAGTGACCGCCATTGCCGGTGAAGGGAATCGATCGATCGCATTGAAAGATGACAGTACGGTTTGGGCATGGGGTCATAATTTCTATGGACAGATCGGGGATAGTACCAATTTCAACAGGACCTTGCCGGTGCAGGTCATCGGTCTTTCAGGGGTGATAGCCATTGCTGCAGGGGACTATCATTCTCTGGTACTCCTCAAGGACAGCACAGTGTGGTCATGGGGGTGGGGGACGTACGGGCAGCTTGGCAATGGCACCGGCATAAGTTGGTGGCCGGTAAAGATCGACAGCTTGTCCGGAGTCATCGCGATTGCGGCGGGAGGGTATCATTCGCTTGCCCTTAAAAAGGACGGAACAGTGTGGGCGTGGGGTGCAAATGCCGCAGGAGCACTTGGTACTGAAAATACTTCGCCCAGCGATTATCCAATAAAGGTGAGCGGGCTTTCCAATGTCAAGTCCATTTCTGCAACCGTCTCCAATTCATACGCTATAAAAAATGACGGCACTCTGTGGGTGTGGGGCGAAAACACATATTCCCAGCTTGGAAATAATACTGAAGCGTTCAGCACCCTCCCTCGTCAAGTGACCGGACTATCGGGTATAACGGCATTCACCGGCGGATTCCAACACTCCCTGGCGTTGAAGAATGACGGAACAGTCTGGGCGTGGGGGAACAATTCTGCAGGCCAGCTTGGGAATGGAGCGATCGACTCGAACAACATTTATGTGTATCAACCAACAATGGTGCAAGGATTATCAGGTGTTGTCGCTCTTACCGGCGGGGGAACGCATACACTTGCTGTGAAGAATGATGGAACGGTGTGGGCGTGGGGATATAATTTGCAAGGACAGCTTGGGAATGGAACCAACACAGAGTTTTATACTATTCCGGTAAAAGTGACAGGTTCGTGGCAAGCATTGACAACCGTCAATGAACAACAGAGTCTCCCGGTTGATTTCGTACTGTCACAAAATTACCCGAATCCTTTCAATCCTTCCACCACCCTGCATTACAGCATCCCGGTAAGAAGCACCGTGCGCCTTTCGGTATACTCTGTTCTCGGCCAAAAGATCGCTGAGATCGTGAACGAAACGAAGGATGCGGGACAGTACGTTCACTCCTTCGATGCATCACAATTAGCATCTGGAGTCTATTTCTACCGTATCGAAGCTGTGTCGGTACGAGAACCCGGGAATGTTGCTGTGTTAACTAAAAAAATGCTGCTTTTGCGTTAGTGCGATTCATTAAGGCCTTGTGCGGAAATATTACGCCAATAAGGATCGGATAAAGAATCCCGGATACTATCAACGCATGACCGCGGGAAATACGAGCTCACCTGAAACAGGAACAGCGTCCATCGGACGCTGTTCCTGTTTTTAGAAGTATCGGTCGATCATCAGCCGTTCGCTTATGATCTGCTCTGATAGAGTGCCACCAATGCTGCGCCGATCGCTTGTGAAAGTTCTCCTAAAGCTGCCGGTACAATATTGATGCGGCCGCGCTGTGCCGGCCAGAGGTACGGCTCCATCGTTTCACGGAGCACCTTCAGATACCGTGAACGGAATTCCTCTGTCGTCGATTCCGGGTCCATCAATCCTCCGCCGATCACGACGAATTCTGCATCGAGTACCATCGTCAGCGTTGCGACAAGATATCCCATCGCTTTCGCCTGAAAGTCGAAGATCTCCACTGCCATCGGGTCCCCTTTCTGTGCTAAGCCGCGAAGACTGAGTGCTTTCTCCTTCGCCGGGAGCGGCGACGTTGCCAGCGGATGTTCAGGATACTTCGCCAGCTTCTCATTCAGCAGGTACGGCAGACCGGAGATGGTCGTATACACTTCCATGCATCCCCAGGTGCGTCCGCATCCGCAGGGATACGCACTCGTGTTCAGCAGGTGGATCGGCGCTGGTATGTGTGCTGCTTCCATTCCGGCCAGCGTATCACCGTCCAGCGGCAGACCGCGAGCATCGATGAACGCACATCCCAATCCGGAACCGGGGGCCAGCATCACGACCGAACTTTTCTTGTTCCCGCGTGCACGCTGCGCTTCGGCAACGCCGCCGTAATTCCCGTCATTCCCGACGGCAAGTGGAATTGCCCGGCCGGCACGTTTGGAGAGTGCATTGCTGTAATCCGTGTACACATCCCAGCCTTCAAAGATAGGAGGGAGATTCGCCGGTTTGTCCATCACGCCGTACCGTTTGAACGTTCCCGGCATTGCTACACCAACGCCCGCCACCTGGTCCCACGTCAGTCCGTTCAGCTGCAGATACTCATTGATCCCTGCCATCCATCCTTCAACGACCGCTCCCGGTCCTGATTCAGAGTTCGTCGGTTTCTGCAGCAGCTTTGTTGAGATGGTCGTGCCGTCTTCCCACACGCCTCCCGTTTTTGAAGTGGTCGCACCGCTGTCCGTGCCGATATATACTTGACGTTTTCCGCTCATGATGATTCCTTACGATGATTTCAATGATGGTGGTAGTGTGACAGATAATGATGAAAAGGTAATCAAGATTTGATTGGTACGCAGTAATAAAAACAGTCATCCGCGAATGATGTCGTCATAAATAAGAGTGACAAGTCTTTTTTTCTGCATCCGGTTCCGGACGGTGTCACCCTCCCTGATCTGCATCACAGAGTAATTGCACTCCATTCAAGGGGTGGAGTGCAAACCATGCATAGTGTCCGTTTGCCGCCTTTGAAAACAACGAAAAATCATCACATTCCTATGGCATTAAACTTGCAAGACCAAGAGCATTCATTGATCATGGAGGTACATATTGGCCGCATCGCTACCGTTTCGTTCCATACGATTGACCATCATTGCTCTTATCACACTGTTTCACACTGGGACCCTGCCCGGTCAAGTTGCCGATGTGATAGCGACGGTCAATACGAAGAAGGTCGTTCACCCCGAGCCAAAATTATTGCTGGGGATCACCTTTGATGCCCGTTCGGGAATGCGCGGTAGTTCGGGACCTGTTGGTTATCACGATACCAATGGAGTCATGCTTCCCGGTATTCAGTCCGTGTTCAGTGATTTCCCGTTCTCCACCCTCCGTTACCCTGCCAATGCAATATCGTTCGGATTCAATTGGAAGTGGTCGGTCGGTCCTTCAGCAAAACGCCCGCCGCAGGATATCGTCGGGATCGGTCCTGCTCAAGCGATGAAATACGGATTTGATGAGTTCATGGCAATGACGCAAGCCCACGGAGCTGTTCCAAAGGATATTCAGATCATGGTTACGATCTATTCCAAAGGGACGACCGGATTGACGCAGTTGCAGAACACAGCAGCGATCGATGATGCCGCGCAATCCGCCGCCGATTGGCTCGAGTATGCGAACGGCAAGGATAGTTCCGTCAACCTAGGAGGAGGGGTCAATTGGGCGGCAGAACGGATGAAGAACGGACACCCTGCGCCGTATGGTATCGAGATATGGAATCTCGGTAATGAACCATGGGGACCTGGTGAGTTCGGCAATGATACCGCCGCCGCGGACAAATATGCGGCCATGGTCCGTCCGATCATCGATTCCATGCTTACGCGCGATCCCTCCGTGAAGATCACGATCCCCGCGACCGGTCCGGCAACATCGCAATGGAATACAACGCTCATGAACCATCCGCTGCTCAAAGGGAAGATCTATGGTATCTCGCCGCATTTCTTCCCGGATGAGACGGTGGTCAACGGTGCGATCCCGCTGGGCGTTGCCAAAGTGGCTTCAGCACTGCCGGCAATGATCGATTCAGCCGTTACCAAAGGATTGAAGGTCATTGTCGGAGACTATGCTCACGGGATCCCGATCGCGAACGGTGTTCCAATAGGAGATCCGGACCTTGCCATGCAGTGGCAGGGAGCGAATCTCAGTATGGATTTCCTGCTGATGATCAGTCAGCAGCAGACCATTGAACGGGCAAATTTTTGGGCATATGGGCTCCCGTCCGGCACATGGCATCCTATCCGGTTGAACTCCCCCGGGAATTATACCCTGATGCCTGTTGCCGCTCTGTATAAGAAATTGTTCCCGCTATTCCTCGACCGTTCGGTCTCTGTGACCACTGTCTCTCCGAAAGGGAGCGACGGGAATTCATATGCCGTCAGAGCCGGTGCATTCCTGAGTGCCGATTCCGCATCCTTGACCGTCATCGCCGTGAACAGGGACAAGAATGATCCCCATCTGATGAGTGTGAACGGCGTGCAGGGATATTCACCCATTGAGATCCGGATGTTGAGCGGCGACGCTCTGATTGCGGATGTCATCCGCGATGAACCGGCTGCGGCTGATGCATCGGGGAACTTCTCCCTTCCTCCGATGAGTATCCTGGCGATACGATACAGTAAAGCTGTTGTTTCTTCGATTGCAAAGGAGGAGAGTCTGACCTACGGTGATTGGCAATTGGAGAATTATCCGAACCCGTTCAACCCTGTCACCACGGTCCAATTCCGAGTGCAGAAAAGCGGCAGAGCAGTGCTGTCCCTTTATTCCACGCTTGGACAGCAGATCGCTGAACTGTATGACGGTCATGCTGAAGCGGGAACCACCATGAAGTATTCGTTGAATGCTGCCGGGATAGGGACGGGAGTGTATTTTCTGCGGCTGCGTTCAAACGGTGAATCAATAACACGCAGGATCGTCGTATTGAAATGACCGGAAATTCACCTGAAAAGTAGCGGGGTGGGATTTCACAAAATTTGTACAACTTGCACTGTAGCAATACTTCAGCGTGTAAACAACAAAGGCATCCTTGCGGATGCCTTTGTTGTTTATGTGCCCGGGACTCGGCATCGGCTTACTGCGAATTTGATCGTTGTTAAAGAGATGAAGTATTGATGTAAATCGTAATCGTAATGAAATCGTAATTCCTCAAGTGGTTGATGCTGTTTGGGTTGCTGCGGTTTCTTACGATTACGATTATTTATCCAGATTCAGTGCAGACAAAATGGTAACAAATATAATTCTGCAAATCGTAATCGTATAATCGTAATTATTATTCTGATTACGTTGTTACTATTTCTGGCTTTGCATACGTGATGTATAAAGCTGGAATCACTATCATATTCAAGGCAGTCGATGAAAGCAGTCCTCCCAAGATGACAATAGCCATTGGAGACTGAATCTCATTACCCGGTTTGTCTCCACCCAAAGCCAATGGAATCAAAGCAAGTCCTGCTGATAGTGCCGTCATAAATATCGGACTCAGCCTTTCCAGCGACCCTTCTCGAACTGCTTCCATCAGTGATTTCCCCTCTGCCATCAGATGATTATAATGTGAGACCATTAATATCCCATTTCTTGTGGCAATTCCAAAGAGCGTGATAAAGCCAACAAGCGATGCAACACTGATTATACCGCTTGAGAAAAAGACGGCTACAATTCCTCCGATTAACGCCAATGGAAGATTCACCATAACGAGCAGAGCGGTTCTAAATGATTGGAACTCTATATAGAGGATCAAGTAAATGATAATGATTGCAGCGATACTTAACAGCGAGATAATTCTTGTCGCCCGCTGCTCATTTTCAAACTGCCCTCCATATTCTACATAATATCCCTCGGGGAAAGTGATGTTCGCATTGATCGTTTGTTGAATATCCTCAATAACACTTCGCAGATCTCGTCCTGCCACATTTGCCTGCACGACGATCTTCCGTTGAACGTTCTCTCGGCTGATGGTATTGGCACCTTTTTCCGAAGTAATGGTTGCCAGTTCCGTGATCGGCACTTTTGCTCCGGAGGGTGTGTCAAACATCGCTTGTTTAATTTTATCGATGCTGCCGCGATGGTCATCGTTATACCGCACAAGCAGATCGAATGATTGTGTCCCCTCAAGCACTTGTGACACTACTTCGCCGTTGAACGCCACATCAATTGCTTCTGAAAAATCTTCAACAGTCATACCATAACGGGACATTGCCTGTCGGTTCGGTTTGATCCTGATCTGCGGAACATTCATCTGTTGTTCAACCGAGAGGTCGGCAATACCTTCAATGGGTTCCATCTGCTTTTTAATGTTATCAGCCAGTATTCGGATATGTTGAAGATCTGCACCAAATACTTTAACGGCAATATTTGCCCGTGTTCCGGAGAGCATATGATCGATACGGTGTCCAAGCGGTTGCCCGATAGTGATATTGGTTCCGGGAACGACGGATAAACTCTTGCGAAGTTCATCCAACATTTGGTCCTTTGTCCGGCCATCCAGTTCAAATCTTGCATCAAGTTCAGCTGAGTTTACACCTTGTGCATGTTCATCAAGTTCGGCTCGTCCGGTTCTGCGCGCTGTTGTTTTAATACATGGATGGGAAAGGAGTATTTCTTCAACAAGATTTCCGAGCTTGTTGGATTCTTCCAGAGACGTTCCCGGCATTGTGACAACACTGATTGTCAATGAACCTTCATTGAATTCAGGCAAAAATGCACGGCCGAGGAAGGGAACAATGGCAAGCGAAAGAACAAGGGCAATTACTCCGCCGCCAATAACAAATTTAGGATGGATAAGAACTGCATCAAGCGTTTTTCCATACATACGCTTTAAGAATCGAACGACTGCACTTTCTTCATCCTTTTCAAACAACGTTGATTTTGAAAGGAGATAGGAACACAATGCCGGAGTGATCGTCAATGCAACAAGAAGCGAAGCGCTGATAGAGGCGACGTAAGCGATTCCCAGCGGTCGAAGAAGCCTTCCTTCGACACCACTTAAAAAGAATAAGGGAAGGAAAACAACAATGATGATCAACGTTGCATTGACGATTGAGGAACGGATCTCCCTGGAAGCATTAAAGACTACCTCAATAACTGGTTTTTGATCCGATTCCGACTTTTTTGAGTTTTCTTTTAACCGGCGAAAAACATTTTCTACATCGATGATCGCATCATCAACAATGGCGCCTATCGCTATCGCCATACCGCCAAGGGTCATTGTGTTGATCGTAATATCAAAAAACTTCATCACGAAAATCGCAAAAATAAGGGAGAGGGGCATTGCGGTCAATGAAATGAATGTCGTGCGCATATTGCCAAGAAACAATACGAGAATCACGATCACCAGGAACGCA
>JAVBYA010000473.1 GCA_030824295.1 Bacteroidota bacterium | reverse complement strand
ATCGGGAAGATCGGTGCGAACGTGAACCGGCTGCAGACGAAGGAATCGAACCTTACCACGGCCATCACGAACACGGAAGCGGCGAAGAGCCGCATCATGGATGCGGACGTTGCCAAGGAGCAGATCATGGCATCGAAGCTCTCCATCCTGCAGCAGACCTCCACGGCGCAATTGGCCCAGGCCAATTCATCGCCGCAGGCCTTCTTGTCCCTGTTCCGGTAAGATGAAGAGAACAGCAATACCGCTCCGTGTCCCGTTATCCGGGACACGGAGCACTACGAATCACCGATGTGCACTTATTTGAAGGATGATCACCATGTATGCAGCCAGACAGCAAATGACTGAAACAGATACCGCCGTTGCCGTGATGCCGCCGCCGGTGCAGACCAGGGCCGCCAACCGGTACAGGAATGAGGATTCAATAAATCTGACCCCTGTGCAGGTGATCGGGCGGCTGTACGATGTGGCGATCCTGGCCATCAAAAAGGACGATCAGGATCTGGCGCGCCGCGCCATCAACGAGCTCATCTCCGCCCTGAACTTCGAGTATCAGGAGGTGTCGCTCGGTCTGTTCAAACTGTACGACTATTGCAAGAACTGTCTCCGCACAGGCAAGAAGGACGAAGCGTTGAGCATCCTCACCGAATTACGGGGAGCATGGGGAGAAGCGTTCCATTTGTAGGAGTTCTGTATGGCATCTGTATCCGACATATCCTCGGTGGACCAGTTGGTGGCGCAGTACCGGCAGAGCAAACGGAAACCGGCGCTGACGCTGGAGACGAAGAAGTCCGCGCTGAACATCCGGCTGGCGGTGCTCGCGGACCTGAAGACGAAACTGAAAACATTGAAGACGACCGCCGAGGACCTGCAGAAGACCGGGACGACATCCAAGTTCAGTACCTTCAGCGTTGCATCCACCAACACATCCATCGCAACGGCCACCGCTACGACCACTGCCGATGTCGGTTCCCATGCGCTGAAGATCGAGCGGCTCGCCAAGAACGATACGCTGCTGTCGGACCGCATCACTTCCGCTGCTACCACCCTCTCCGCAGCAGAAGGGGCCGGAACGAAGACGTTCCGCGTGAGTCTCAACGGCGTGGATACGGATGTCTCGGTGGGAGTGACCGAAGGAGAGACGAATGAAGCGATCCTCAGCAAGCTTGTCGCCGCCATCAACGATTCGGATGCCGAAGTCACCGCATCATCGGTCGGCGATACATCGACCACCAAGAAGCTTGTGCTGATCAGCAAGACCTCCGGCGCATCGAACGCCGTCTCCGTCACCGATATCTCCGGAACGCTGATGGAGAAGATCGGATTCTCATCCGGGGTCATCTCCGGCAGAACGGCGAACGGCAGCACCACGGCCGGCTATGCGAACTCTTCGGTGAGTCTGCTCAATTCCTCCTTTACGGTGGACGGCATCACAGTCGAAAAAGAGAGCAATACGGTGTCCGATGTGCTGACCGGCGTGACGTTGGAACTGAAAGGGACGCAGGCGGATACTGACCTTCCGATCACACTCACCGTAGGGGTGAACAAAGCATCGATCAAAGAGAAGGTGCAGAAATTCATCACGGACTATAATGCTGCCCTTTCGTACATCAACACCAAAACGCAGTATGATTCACTGACCAGGACCAGGGAAGCACTCTCCGGAGACTCCATCTTCACCTCGTTCCGGTACAATCTGCGCAGTCTGGCCACCGAAAAGATCACCAGTGTGAAGGTCGGCAATCCGTCGATCCTTGCGGACATCGGTATCACCGCCGGACGGGACGGGACCCTGTCGCTCTCCGATACGACGAAGTTCGATGATGCGCTGGATGCCGATCTCACCAAAGTGTCCGATCTGTTCAATTCATCGAGCGGCCTTGCTTCAAAACTGGTGACGCTCATCGACGGCATGACGAACTCATCGACCGGAAAGATCGTTGCCGTGAAGGATGCCGCCGATTCGCAGGTGCTCAATCTGACCAACCGCATTACGCGCTTCGATGAGACGCTGGACAGACATGTAGAGAAATACCGGAACGATTTCCTGCGTCTGCAGGCGACCTACAATCAGATCCTGGCGCAGCAGCAAACGATCTCGTCGCTCACATCATCGTTCTACTAACGGAGAGGGGAGGATGATACGATACCATGGCAGCAAAGATCCCACATATCACCCCTGCGGACCGACCGGTGAACGCCACAGCGCCTGCAGAGGAGGTCACCGCCAAGAACAAGAGAATGCGCGAGGAGAACAAGCGCACCCGTGAACTTGCTGCGGAACTGAACCAGATGATGGAGTCGTCCAATACGAAGCTGACCTTCGTCGTGGACCAACAACTGAAGAAGGCGATCATCAAAGTGGTGGACGCCGAAACGAACAAGGTCATCCGTCAGATCCCTTCCGAGGATTCGGTCCGGGTGGCCAAAAAGGTATCACGGCTCATGGGGATCCTGTATGACGATGCCATGTGAACAGAATACCATGACAGGCAGCAGCATCCTGTCACTCCTGAACTCCATCATCGCGATCACCGAAGAGATGACCGCAGCGCTGGAGGGAGGATCGTACGAAGAGATGGAACGGCTCACAGCGCTCCGGCAGGATTGCATCGACCGTCTGCAGAAGGACCATGGACCGGCGACAGGTGCACCGCCGATCGACGGAGCGGAGATGCGGCAGGCCATCGCACAGCTGAGTGACATCACCGGACGGCTGACGGAACAAATGGAAGAACGCTCATCGTCGCTCATGTCGGCCATGAGCGCAATGCAGCACAAAAGGTACTACAGCAACGAACAACGAGGAAGGGAGTAACCTATGGATATCAGGAAGATCGGGCAACCCCAGAACGCATACGACACGGCAAAGGTCCGCAAAGAGAAGGTGCGTGATGAGGAACGCGGGCGGCGCGGCGATGATTCTGTTGAACTGTCGACCGAAGCGGTGAAACTGTTCCAGGCGGAGGAGAACAAGAAGATCGACATGGTGCGGGACCGTATCCAGTCCGGGTACTATTTCAAACCGGAAGTGGTCGACCGTGTAGCATCGGAACTCCTCCAGCAATTCACTCAACCGTAACCAAGCGATCGCGAGACATCCATGCTGCCAGATCAGGAAGCCCTCGTCAAAGGCGTACAGATACACCGCCGGATCAATGAACTGAGCGCTGAGCTCATCCGGAACAACGATGCACAGGAACGGGTCATCCTTTCCCCGGAGCTCTACTTCACGCTGCTGGAATACACGGCACTCATGAGCGAGTCCACGGTGAATCGGGACCTGCTGCTGTGGGAACTGTTCCAGCGCGGCGAGCTCTTCTTTGACACCGGAATGTTCCAGCTGCGGATCATCGTTGACTTCTTTGCCGAACCGAATACCATCAGTATTGCGTGATGCGGACCGCCGCGTGAATCTCTCCGACGGTCCTTCTGCACCGGTGCCGGTGTCCGGTTCCGGTGCAGAGGACCGGCATGTGCATCGGCGGACGTTCTCCGCTCCCGCAGAGATTGCATTTCCTTCTTACCCTCTGATTCTTTATATTCCTGCATCCTTCGGGCCCCCATGTCCACCGCACGCACCATAACGACACTCATCGCCGACGACCATACTCTGGTCCGCCGCGGTTTTGTACAGATCCTCTCCCTCTACCCGGAATTCTCCGTGATCGCCGAGGTCGGGAACGGCCGCGATGCCGTTGATCAGGCCAAAGCGCTCAATCCCGTTCTGGTGATGATGGACCTGAACATGCCGGAATTGAACGGCATCGAAGCGACCCGGCTCATCAAAAAATTCGATCCCTCCATCACCGTCGTGGTGGTGTCCGCGTATCAGGAGGATGGATTCGTCCAGCAGGTCTATTATTCCGGCGCCAATGGCTATCTATTAAAGACCGCGGACCCCGATCTGCTCCGGTCCGCACTGGTAAAAGCGGTGGAATCGGACAGTTTCACTTGTCCGCACCTGGCTGCAGAGCATCTGCGTTTGCTCATCCACCCGGCCCCGACCGAAGATCATACCCCGCAGCAGCTTATCAACCAGCTCACCACCCGGGAACGGGAGATCCTGCAACTGATCGCAGAGGCGCGGTCCCATCAGCAGATCGCCGATCTGCTCAATATCAGCGTCCGAACCGTCGATACGCACCATAATAACATCCTGCACAAATTGAACGTCCACGATTCCGTTGCCCTCGTTACCTTCGCTATAAAGCACCACCTCGTCGTTCTCTGATCGTTCTCCGCTGTACAATTCCGGACAATTGTATCCTGTTGCTGTGTAAAATTACGCAATACCGCGTATTGTGTGCAGTTGGCTAATAGTAGTATCTTCACTGCGTAAAGTTGAACAGCAGTGCACTACCGGAGCCGACTATGCACATGAGCAGACAGCATCCCGAACCGCCGCCGCCATTGGCCATTCTAGCCGTGGACGATAACCCGGAGAACATCGTCCTGCTGGAAGTGGTGTTCACCGAACTGGGGTACCGCGTGATCGGGGCGGCGAACGGCCTGCAGGCGCTCGACGTGCTGGCGGCGGAGAAGATCGACCTCATCATCTCGGATGCCATGATGCCCAAGATGGACGGCTTCCAACTCTGCAAGTCGGTAAAGAAAATCCCCTCCTACAAATCCATTCCGTTCATCATCTACACTGCGGACTACATCGACGAAGAGGATAAGGACCTTGCGAAGACCATCGGTGCGGACCGGTACGTGGTGAAATCGGGCGGGACGGACACCATCATGCTTGCCGTGTCCGAACTGCTCAACATCGACGGTCCCGCGGTCGGATACGATCCGAACCAGCAGAAACTCCCGCTGGACGATCAGTCGTTCCTGGAGCAGCATTACAAACTTCTCGTGAAGAAGCTGGAAGAGAAGATGCAGAACCTGGAGCTCTATTCCGAACAGCTGCTGAAGAAGAACGAACAGCTGCAGCGCTCCGAACGGCGGTACCGCCTGCTGTTCGAGAAAGCCAGCGTTGCCATCTTCCTGCTCGATCTCACCGAACAGCAGGTCATCGATGCCAATCAGTTCGCGCTGCACCTGCTCGGCTACGACCGTGAAGAGCTCCTGGAGCTCGGCGGACTCCCCATCGTTCAGGCGGACAGTGATGCACCCTCTTCCGTTGAGCCCGGATTCTCCGGCGAGCTCACCATGCGGACGAAGGATGGCCGGGTGCTCTGCATGGAGTCGGATGTTGACATGATCGATCATGAGGACCACAGTCATCTTCTGGTCTTCTCGCGCGACATCACCGAACGGAAGATGATGGTCGAACGGCTCTTCCAGTCCGAGAAACTCTCCATGCTCGGCACCATCGCCGCCGGCATTGCACACGAGGTGCGCAATCCACTGGCCGGCATCAAACTCAATCTGCAGTACCTGGAACAGAAGTACGGTCCGTCGTTCGAGGAGTACGATGTATTGCTGCTCGCCATCCAGGGAACGCAGCACATCGAGAAGGTCGTGGAGAACACCTTGTCCGTTGCCCGCTCCACAGCGCCGGAAGTGCGCAGCTCCGACATCGGCGATCTGGTACTGCAGGCGGCGGCACTGCTCAAATTGATGATGAACAAGAAGAACATCGAGTTCTCCACCGTGATCCCGCCGGACCTGCCGCATGTGAAGATCGACACGAAACAGATGCTCCAGGTGATGCTGAATATCATCCGCAATGCCGTCGAAGCGACGCCGCCGAAAGGTTCCATCACCGTCACCCTGAACGTGGAGCAGCAGCGCGAGGACAATCTCAAACCGCGGGTCTGTTGTGCCGTGACCGATTCCGGCCCGGGCATCGCGGACGAGTATCTGAAGAATGCTTTCGAGCTGTTCCGGACGACGAAAAGCAGCGGCACCGGCCTCGGACTTTCCCTGTCACGCCGGATCATGCAGCAGCACGGAGGCGATATCGCCATCACCAGACCGTCCGGCGGCGGGACCACGATCGTACTGTATTTTCCCATTCCATAACATCCCAACGAGAGGGCGCCATGTCCAAAGGAACCATATTTCTAGCCGATGATGAGGAGATCCTCACAGCATCACTGCAGAAGGTGCTGAGCAATGAGGGCTATGCCATCAAGGTGTGCAACAAAGGGGAGCAGTTCCTCTCCATGGTCAGTCAGACCAATCCCGACATGATCATGCTGGATATCTACTACGGCGAGCATAACGGACTGCGGCTGCTCAGTCAGCTGCGCGCGCAGGGATTCGAGATGCCGGTCATCCTCATGACGGCGTATGCCGAGATCACGCTCGCTGTGCAGGCGATGAAGGAGGGGGCGTACGACTTCATGGTGAAACCGTTCGATCTGAAACATCTCTCGGCGCTCATCCAGAAGACGATGGAATATTCGCGTCTGCAGCGCAAGGTGCGTCTGCTGGAAGAGGAAGTGGAGTCGCAGAAACCGAAGCACGGTATCATCGGCCGGAGCAGCATCATCAAACAGCTTCTGGGCACTGCAGAGCGTCTTGCATCGGGGGAGAATACCACTGTGCTCATCGAAGGGGAGAGCGGAACCGGTAAAGAACTCTTCGCCCGCTTCCTTCATCAAAAAAGCCTGCGCGTGGACAAACCGTTCATCACCATCAACTGCGGCGCCATCCCGAAGGACCTGGCGGAATCGGAATTCTTCGGATATGAGAAAGGGGCATTCACCGGCGCCACGGAGAGGATGAAACAGGGGAAATTCGAGATGGCGACGGGCGGTACGCTGCTGCTGGACGAGGTCGGAGAGCTTTCGCAGGAGATGCAGGTGAAACTGCTCCGTGTGCTGGAGGAACAGAAATTCTACCGGCTCGGCGGCACCAAAGAGATCAATGTGGATGTCCGCATCATCGCCGCCACCAACCGCAATCTGCAGAGTGAAGTGGAGAAAGGACGGTTCCGCGAGGACCTGTTCTACCGGCTGAATGTGGCGGTGCTCCGCATCCCGCCGCTGCGTGAACGGAAAGAGGATATCGTCCCGATCGCCGCCACCTTCCTGCAGGACTATTCCGTGAAGTTCAACAAGAAAGTGCAGACGCTGCTGCCGGACGCCATCGCGTTCCTGGAGCAGTACTTCTGGAAAGGGAACGTGCGTGAACTGCGGAATGTGATCGAGCGGGTCGTCCTGCTCACCGATGCAGACCAGCTGAACCGGGACTGTTTCTCGTTCCTGCAGCCGGCCAATGTCATCGCTATGCCGCAGCAGCAGCAGAAGTTCACCAACGGTCAGTTCCAGCTCGTCATTCCTTCCCAGGGGATCTCCATGAAGGAGGTATTGCGCGATCTGATACTGAAGACCCTCAGCATCACCAACGGCAATCAGGTTCAGGCATCGAAGATCCTCGGCATCACCCGGTCCAAACTGCGGTACCGCATGGAACAGATGGGCATCCATCCGGAACAGCGCGGGTACAAGATCGAAGCATGAACGAACATCTCAGCGGACCGGTAAATCAATGAAACTCTCGACTCTTTCCACGTTACGAAAACTCGTCGGCGCCGTCGTTGTCATCTACACGGCGGTGATCGCGGTCATCCTGTTCGTGAACGTCACGTATTTCAACGAGAGCGTCCTCGACCTTGCGCTCAGCACGGCGGAAGCGAATTTCCGGAAGGACATGGAATACCGCCGCTGGCTGATCGATGTCGGAGGTGTGTATGTGGCCGTCTCCGACCGCGTACGGCCGAATCCGTACATGAATTTCCCGGAGCGGGAGGTGAACACCCGGTCCGGCCGTACGTTGACGCTGTTCAATCCGATGTACATGATCGAACAGGTCTTCAGTGCTTCCAACGATTCGACCGGACCCACGGCGCATATGGTAAGTCTCGATCCGATCAGGAATGTACAGCAGCCGGATGAGTGGGAGCGGGATGCCCTTGAGTCGTTCGAACGGGGTGCGGAGCGGCAGTACGAGATACGTACCGTAGGCGGGCAGGAAGTATTGCGCTTCATCAAGCCGGTGTTCGGCCTCCCTTTCTCTCCTGGTGTTGACACTGCTCAGCGTGTGCCGATGTACCGCGGCGGACTCAGTTATACGATCCCGCTCGCCGGGATCGCGCAGCACCAGCAGCACGACTTCCAGTTCGATACCGGCATTCTTGGCGTCATCTGGCTGCTGGGTTTGGCCGGCATATACATCTTTGCCCGACTCCTGCGCCGCGAAGTGTACCGCCGCATCCAGGATCAGGACCGGTTTGAGCAGGTCACGGAACAGTCCATCGATATCATCTACATTGTGGACCGGAACGGGAACGTCACCCGCGCGAATGCAGCATTCTACCGGCATCTCGGCCGGGATCGGCAGGATCAAGTGCCGTTACGGCTCACCGATTTCATCGCCCATCTGTCCGAAGAGGAACTCCTCACGCGTGTCGAACCGATGTTCCGTGAACCCTCCACCTTCGAATCACAGCACATCACTGCGGACGGTTCCTCCATACCTGTCGAAGTCACGGTCATTCCGGTGACCATCGATGATCAGCAGTATCTCTATTGTACAGGGCGCGATATCAGAGAGCGGAAGGAGCGGGAAGAGAAGGTGAAACGCTCCGAGCAGCTCTTCCGGCAGATCTGGGAACAGACCGGTGAAGGGCTCCGCCTGACCGATGCGAACGGCATCATCACCAAAGTGAATGAAGCGTACTGTCGCCTCGTGGAGAAGAGCCGTGAAGAGCTGGAGGGAAAACCGCTCTCCGTTGTCTTTCGAGCCGACCGGAAGGATGAGATCATCCGGAAGCATATCTCGAATTTTGCCCATCACCACATCCAATCGAACACCGACAAGGAATTGGAATTGTGGAACGGCGAACGCCGCTGGGTGTACGTCAGTAATTCCTATGTGCTCACCGAAGGTCACCAACTGCAGCTTCTTGCCACATTCCGCGACATCACGGAACGGAAACGGACCGAGGATCTCATCATGCGGAGTGACGAGCAGCTCCGCTTCGTTACACAGAATTCGCAGGACCTCATCTTCCGGTTCGAAGTGCGACCGGTCGCACGGTTCATGTTCATCAGTCCCTCTGTTTCAACCTTGATCGGTTATACACCGGAAGAGCTCTTTCAGGATGTAACATTGGCCGCCAAGATCATCCATCCCGAGGACAGACTGAACATCGAATCCGTCCTGAAAGGGACGACCGATGAGAAGGTCACCATCGACGTGCGTCTGCTGACCAAGAGCGGAGAGCTTATCTGGACCGAACAGAAACTGACGGTCACAAGGAATGCTGCCGGACAGATCACTGCCGTGGAAGGGATCGCCCGTGATATCACCGAGCGGAAACGTATCAATAGTGAGTTGAAATCCTACAACGGGCTCCTCACCTCGATGCTCGAGAACATCCCGTTCGATTTCTGGGTGCGGGACGCTCAGGGAAAGATCATCATCCACAGCAAGGCCGGCCGTGTTCTATGGGGGGATCTGAAGGGCACAATGGCGGATGAATCGCTGACCGATCCGGGATCCCTGCAGCATTGGAATGAGAACAATGAGCGTGCAATGGGAGGGGAGATCGTTCGGGGTGAATGGGAGTACGTTCTGCCGACCACCGGCGAACGCCGTACCATCTTTGAAGTGATCGCACCGTATTACATCGACGGCATGACCGCCGGTCTGCTCGGGATCAATATCGATGTCACCGAGCAGCATGAGTTGAACAGACAGTTGTCGCTTCGGAGCGCTGCGCTCAACGCCGCGGCGAATTCCATCGTCATCACGGACCGCGACGGTACCATCGAATGGGTCAATCCGGCGTACGAGGCGATGACCGGGTATTCCTCTGCAGAAGCGGTCGGCCGGAACGCCAATGTGCTCGTCAAATCCGGCATCCATCCCGAACCGTTCTACCGCACCATGTGGGATACCATCACTTCGGGAATCGCGTGGACCGGTGAGATCGTCAACCGCCGCAAGAACGGTGTACTGTATGTGGAGGAACAGACCATCACGCCGGTGGCGGATAAGAACGGCGCCATCCGCCATTTCATCGGCATCAAACAGGATATCACCGAACGGAAGAAGATCGACCGGCAGATCGTGCGGGATGAACAGAAGTTCCGTTCTTATATGGATGCCTCACCGCTCGGTATCTTCGTGAAGGACCGCGAGGGTCGATACGAAGAGGTCAATCCGGCGGGCCTGCATATGTTCGGCTACTCCCAGCAGGAGATGCAGGGGCAGACGGCATTCAAGCTAGTTGACACCACTTCATTGGCCGCAGCGAAGGAACTGTATTCATCAGTACTGCATGCAGGGTTCTCCAGCGGCGAGATGCTCTTCCGCCGCAAGGATGGAACGGCGTTCTGGGTGCGGGAGAATGCCGTCCGGCTTTCGGACGGGAAGATGATCTCCTATAAAGAGGATATCACGGAACAGAAGCGGCTCAACGATCTGCTGAACAACAAGACCCGCACACTGCAGACGCTGCTGGACAACGCGCCGATGGGAATGTGGATGGTCGGCAAGGACAACAGACTGGTCTTTGTCAATAAGGTCTTCTGCGATTCAACGGGGATCAGCGAGGAGCGATTCCTGGCGGCAACGGATTATGCTCAGCTGGTCGATCCGGAAACGGCGGCGAAGGCAAAAGCATCGGACGCTGCGGCGATGGCCTCCGCAGAGGCGCACGTTTCGATGGAGCAGGTACTGTTCACGGACGGTGAGCGGCATGATCTGGAGGTCACCAAAGTACGTCTGCAGGACGCTGCAGGGAACATCAGCGGACTCATCGGCATCTCGCGCGATATCACCGACGCAAAGAAGGCAGAAGAGCAGCTCAGTGAAGCCAAGAAACTCTACTCGCTCTTCTTCGACCAGGCACTGGATGGTTTCTTCTTCATGATGCTGGATGAACCGGTGCAGTGGAACAATGCGGCGGACAAGGAGAGGATCCTGGAATATGCCTTTACTCACCAGCGCGTCACAGAGATCAACGCAGCCATGCTGCAGCAATACGGTGCCGTGCGGGAGCAGTTCATCGGAAGAACGTACGCGGAGTTCTTCTCGCATCTGCCGGACCACGGCCGCGAGATCCTCCGGGCGATGTTCGACAGCGGACGCATCCACAACGAATCCAACGAGCGGCGGATGGACGGCAGTGAGATGTGGGTGGAAGGGGATTATATCTGTCTCTATGATGCAGAAGGACGCATCCGCGGTCATTTCGGTGTGCAGCGCGATGTGACGAGTCGGAAGACTTCGGAAGAAGAACTGGCACAGTACCGAACGAAGCTGGAAGGGTTGATCCAGAACCTGCCGGGATACATCTACCGCACGAACGAGATGGCAACCCCTTCGGAAACGCTGTACATCAGCGACAATGTGTACGCCGTCACCGGATATACCGCATCCGAACTGATGAACACCGAGTCGTTCGCCGCGTTGATGGATGCCTCCGACCGGAAGAAGGTGAAGAAGACCGTCCGGAAAGCGCTGATGGAGAGGAAGGATTTCGAAGTGGAATACCGCATCACCGCCAAGGACGGCAGTGAGCGATGGCTGTGGGAGCGCGGTCAGGCGGTCTTCGATGGCGCCGGTACCTATCAGTACACGGAGGGATATGTCACGGACATCTCCGTCCGGCGTGAAACGGAGCGGCGCTTGTTCGACGCCCATCAGCAGAACGCAGCATTCTTCGAACAATCGTCCGTTGGCATGGCCATTTCCGGACTGGACATGAGCATCCGCCGGGTGAACCAGCGGTTCGCAGATATGCTTGGGTATTCGATGTCCGAGCTCGTCGGTATGAGCATCGACAGTGTGACGCATCCGGACGATCGTGAAGTGAACAGAGAGAATTCCCGGCGGTTGGTCACATCGGAGGATCTGACATTCGGAATGGAGAAACGGTACATCCGGCGTGATGGATCGATATTGTGGGCGCGTATCGACATCGTGTTGATCCGGGATGAAAAGGGGGAGCCGTCGTACTTTGCCGGCATCATCCAGGATATCACACAGGAGCGGAGCATCGCCAAAGCGGTCAGGAATCTTGCGATCGATGCAGGGGCAGATGTCTCCGAAGAGGTGTTCCAGAACATCGTGCACAACCTCGCCGAAGCATTGAACGCCGATATGTCCTTCATCGGATTGCTGAATCCGGACAGGCGGTCAGTGACAACACTGGCGGTCCACCGCAGCAATGGTGATACGAAGCAGTTCTCATACGATCTGAAGGGGAGTCCCTGCGAACGGGTGCTGGAACAAGGCATCGTATATTTTGCCGACAAGGTTGCAGAGCAGTTCCCGGAGGACCGTGCGCTGAAGGTCCTCGGCATGCGGTCGTACCTGGGGATGTCTCTTGTGAATGCACGCGGGGAAAGCATCGGTGTTCTTGTGGTGTTGTCCCGGACGCCGATCCATATCGTGCAGAACTACTCCGATGTGCTGATGCTGTTCGGCGAGCGTACCGTGAAGGAACTGCATTCCATCAATGCGGAGCAGGCGTTGCGCCGCAGTGAAGAGGAGCACCGGTTCCTGGTGGACAATGCACAGGATGTCATCCTGCGGATCTCCATCAAAGGGACCATCACGTACTGCAGCCGTTCCATCGTCCGGCTGATCGGGTACGCTCCCGAAGAAGTGATCGGCTCGTCCATTAAGCAGTACATCATCGGCCGCGAGGATGTGGAGCGTGCTTACCACATGGTGAAATCCGGCTATCTGGAGGGGGGAGCGACCCGGATCGAAATGCGTGTCCGCCGGAAATCGGGCGAACCGTGCTGGGTGGAGGCCATCGGGAACGCCGTCGATTATCCGGATGGCAAAAAACAGGTGCATGTGGTCCTGCGCGATATCACGGAGCGCCGGGCATCGGAGGAACAGCTCACCGAAGCGAAGAAGCTCCACTCGCTCTTCTTCAATCAGGCGTTGGACGGATTCTTCTTTATGATGCTGGATGAACCGGTGGTGTGGAATGATGCATCGGACAAGCAGCAGTTGATGGAATACATCTTTACACACCAGCGCATCACCGAGATCAACGATGCGATGCTGCAGCAGTACCATGCCAACCGCGAAGAGTTCATCGGCAAGACCCCTGCTGATCTCTTTGCGCATGACATCGAGGAAGGAAAGAAGATCTGGACCAGGTTCTTCGATGATGGCCGCATGCACATCGAAACGGATGAGCGGCGGCTTGACGGCAGCAAGATGTGGGTGGACGGTGACTATATCTGTCTCTATGATGCGGATGGCCGCATCCGCGGACATTTCGGTGTGCAGCGGGATGTTACCGGTAAGAAACTGGCGGATCAGTCGGTCGTCGACCAGCGGAATGAACTGGCGAACATCATCGGGAACCTGCCCGGCTATATCTACCGGCTGACATCCATCCCCGAGATGCGGTGTCTGTTCATCAGCGATGTGGTCGAACAGATCACCGGCTACTCGCAGAGCGAGTAC